>NZ_JBARMD010000476.1:0-10276 GCF_049802275.1 Occallatibacter sp.
AGCCGCCCCAGCGTATGGATCGCTTCGGTATGCGGAAAGATCGAAGCCGTATGCCCGTCGTCGCCCATCCCCAGTGCAACCAGGTCAAACCGCGGGCTCTCCGCCCCCTCCAGCCTGAAGTTGTTCCGCAGCAGCGACTCGTATCGCGCCGCCGCAACCTCCGGCTCCAATTCACCCTCCATCCTGTGCACCCGTTCCGGCTTCAGGGGAACATGATCCAGCATAGCCTCGCGCGTCATGCGGTAGTTGCTTTCGGGATCATCCAGCGGAACCGTCCGCTCATCCACCCAATAGAGTTCAAGCTTGTCCCACGGCATGCGCTTGAGCCAGGGCTGCCCGGGATCCGCCAGCAACTGAAATGCCGCCTTCGGGGTAGATCCGCCGCTGATCGCAATCCGAGCCAATCCTCGCTTTGCCACCGCCTGCTCCACCACATCAACAAAATGCTGTGCCGTCCGCCGTGCAAGCGCCGTCGCATCCGGCTCTACGATGTATTCAATCCTCAGTTTCGAAGCCATACCAACGGACCTCCATTTTCTACATTACATGCCAGGTCGTGGCGCCTTCATCAACGCCAATCATCGAAGCCGCCAAATATGGCCGCTCCTCCAAACCTCGATTGGGTTGATCCAACCCCCTGCACTACGATCAAGATCCGGAGTCGCCTTGTTAACCCCTTCGACGCAAGCAGATAATTCGTGCAGATGGCTCTCACGATTCAACAGCAATTCTCCAGATGAATCCCAGAGACCATGTCAGAGGAGATTCGAGATGCGCATCGCGCGACTGATTACCACTGTAGCCCTGGCAGTAGCCAACATCCTGGCGCTGCCCAGCTTCTCTTTGCAGGCGCAGCCATCGGAACAAGAAATTACGGTAAAAGGCAAGCTCGTTCGCGCCATGGCCATAGGCGCCGAATCTACAGGTTGGGTCCTCGAACTGGATCCCGCAATCAACATCGGCGGCAAGCAGCTCACTTCAATTCAAGTCAGCGATCCTAAGGCTGGAGAGCTTGAAATCTTCACGGACAAGCGCGTAAGAATCACCGGTACCATCAGCCAGAGGACGGGTGTGGAGACTGGCGAACAGCCCGTCCTCAACGTTGCCTCGATCAAGCAGGCCAAGCCTGCGCAAGCTGCACCCGCGTCGAATGCCGCCTTTAACCTGTCGGGCAGTGAATGGCTCCTCGAAGACCTCGCAGGTACAGCAGCCGATCACGGAAAGGCGACCCTAACATTCCCCGAAGCCGGGAAAATAGCAGGCAGCGGCTCCTGTAATCGCTTCTTCGGCTCAGCTCAAATTAACGGAGATGCCATCAAACTGGGCGGGATGGGTTCCACGCGAATGGCTTGCCCCGAACCAGTGATGAATCAGGAATCAAAATACCTTGAGGCGCTTCAGGCAGCCGAACGTTTCGAGTGGAAAGATCCGTATCTGCTGATTTATTGCAAAGGGTTCGAGAAACCGCTCCGCTTTACGCGAATGCCGCCTACAAAACCCGTGACCCCATAACCGGGGAATGCCATCCGCAAAACGCTTGCTTACTCCCGTGTTGGCATGACGGTCGAACGGCGTCACATCGCATGAACCGGCACCAGTGGCAGCGCCAGCGCAATGCGTGCGCCCCCGCTCTCACGATTCGTGGCCGTGATCGTTCCCCCATGCGCCCGTACAACTGCGTCCACAAACGCCAGCCCAAGTCCGTGCCCGCTCGACTCCCTGCCCTTCACGCGCCGCTCAAACAGGTGCTCACTCACCTCGTGTGAAAACCCTGGCCCATCGTCTTCTACCGAGAGCAGCGCCAACCCATCCGCCGATTCCAGTTGCACCGTCACCGTGCACGAAGCCGGTAAATGCTTCAACTCGTTATCGAACAGGTTGGCAACCATGCGATGCACCAATGCCGCATCTGCGTCGATGATCACCGGTCCCGCGCTGCGAAGCCGAATCTGCAACCCCTTTTCGGCCATCGACGGCTCGTAAAGATCGATCATGATCCGCAACAGCTCATCGAGATTAATCTCGCTTCGCGAAAGCCGCAAGGCATCAGCGCGCGCTTCGGCCACATCCAGCGATGCGTTCAGGAATTCCGTCAAACGATCAAGCTCTTCAATTGCCGACACGATCGGCTCCGTCTGCTCCGGATCGGTCGCCGCCGAAAGCGACATCTCCAGCTTGCCGCGAATCGCCGTCAGCGGGCTGCGCAAGTCATGCGCCAGAGAATCCGTAATCGTATGCAATTGGTGCATTGAATTCTCAATCCGGTCCAGCATCCGGTTCAGCGTCCGCGCCAGTTGGCCTACTTCGTCATTGCGTTCGCTGGTCGGCACGCGCGCATTCAGTTCCGTGTGCCCGATGCGCGAAGCGGCCTCCGTAATTCCCCGCACGTGGCTCAGCATTCGCCGTGTCGTAAAAAACACAATCCCAAATCCCAGCAGCACCAGCAGCAGCCACCAGGAGATAAACCGCAAGCGCAGCTTCTGCAACACGCGCAATTCGTCGCGCTCTGAAAGCCCCAGGTACACCCGGCTTCCATCGTCAATCGCGAGCCTCGCGACACGAAAAGGGATCGCCGTCCCCGGAACGTTCACGTCTGTCGCACGGTCTGGCTGAATCGTGGCCTTCTGAATGGCCGTAACAAAAGGCCCACTGCTCCCCGGGCCCGCCCAGAGTTGCATGGCGCCATTCGTGCCCATCTGCAGAAAAAACACTGAATCGTTTTCAGCGCTCTCGCCGCGCACCCGGTTCGGCACTTCCTTGCTCGCCAGTTCCGCGACCTCTCCCATCACGCGTCCGTAGAGCGCGTCCTTGGGCGTGTGCTCGGCCACGTCGCCCAGCACTTCCACCTCGCCGGAAAGCCATGCATCACTGCGCCGCTGAATATCCGCCGCGACAAATCGATGCAGAAACACAAACACCACCATCGTACCGACGGCATAGGCCAGCGTGGCCCACAGTGAAATGCGCCAGGCCGCGCTGTGCATCAACGGCTTGCGGACCGTCCCGGCTTCTGCGTTACCGGTCTTTGAGGACATAACCTACTCCCCGCAGCGTGCGAATCATGGGCTGCTGCCCTTTGCCGTCCACCTTCCCGCGCAGGCGATAGATGTGCACATCGACCACGTTCGTGTCTGGTTGGATGCGCATGCCCCACACCTTGTCCAGAATCATCGACCGCGTGACGACGCGCCCTGCGTTCCTGCACAGATACTCCAGCAGCACAAACTCCTGCGGCGTCAGTTGCAGCACCTCGCCCGACCGCGTCGCCTCCCGGCGCAGCAAATCCAGCTCAAGATCCAGCACCCGCAGCCGCGTCGATTCGCTCCCCGTAGGGCTGTTGCGCTTCAACAGATTCCGCAACCGCGCCAGCAGTTCCGCCAACGCGAACGGCTTGGTCAGATAATCGTCGCCACCTTGCTCCAACCCGCGCACGCGATCGTCCACCGAGCGGCGTGCCGACAAGATCAGCACCGGCGCCTTCACTCCAATCTGCCGCAAACGCAAAATCAGGCTGATTCCATCGCAGTCCGGCAGCCCTAGATCAACCACCAGAATGTCGTATCCATTCTCCGTGGCTAAGCCTTCCGCGGTTGCGCCGTTCGACGCCGCATCCACCTGGTAGCCCGCCTCTTCCAGCGAGCGCCGCAAAAATGTCTGGATATCGTATTCGTCTTCAACTAACAGAAGCCGCATGGATCAAATCTTAGTTCATCGAGTTAGACGCAGTCTGTCTTTCATCGCATCGAAACTTTGAGCGAACTGGTGACAGATCAGTTCAAATGACGGCACTCATGAACAGATCGTCATCTGTGCGTACCTCAACTGTCATGTGCATCCGATATGGTTGATAATATTGGCCTCTTGGCTCAAACAGGATTAGGAACGACCTGTCAAATGAACAAAACTTCATTACGCGTTACTGCTCCTCACGCGCGCCAAAACCCGCTAAAGCGCGTCTCAACCAGATACAAGGCGGCTCGTGCACCCGGGATCGATCAGATGTCCTCGCGCGCTGCGATTCGAAGCAATGAACACACGGTGACGAGGAGCAGAGTGCCAAGAGAACCTAAGCTGGACGAAAACAACTCGGCTTTACTGACAGAGTCGTTTCGCACTTCCTTGCCGCTGCCATCGCTTCTCGATCCCGGCTTTGAAGACGCCCTCCGCCACGTGCTCTCGAATCCCGGCAGCATGGTACGTCCGCGCATGGTGCACCGCGTTGGCTCCGCTTACCATCTCGATCCCGAATCCGCGCACAACGTCGCCATCGCTCTCGAGTACTTCCACACCGCCTCGCTGATTTTTGACGACCTGCCCTGCATGGACAATGCCCTCGAGCGCCGCGGTGCGCCCTGTGTCCACGTCGAGTTCGGGGAAGCCACCGCTATCCTCTCCGCACTTGCGCTCATCAATCGCGCGTACGCTCTCATCTGGCGCGCCGTCGCCGCCTGCCCGCAAGACGCTCAAAGCCACATCACGACCTACATCGAAAAACGACTCGGTGTCGAAGGCCTGCTCAATGGCCAGAGCCTCGATCTCCACTACTCCACTCTTCCCCACACACGCGAAACCACAGAACGCGTTGCGCGCGGCAAGACCGTCTCGCTCATTCGCCTTACCCTGGTTGTTCCCGCCATGCTCGGTGGCGCTCCCGCACGCGAAATCCAGCTCCTCGAACGCATCGCCGTCTGCTGGGGGCTCGGCTACCAGGCGATCGACGACCTTAAGGACGTTCTGCAGAGCACCAGCGAAACCGGCAAGACCGCCGCACGCGACGAACTCCTTGATCGTCCCAATATTGCCAGTGCGGTCGGCGTCTGCGCCGCTGTCGAGCGCCTCGAGCGCCTCCTGCACGTTGGCGATCTCACACTGCACCGCCTTCTCCTCCGCCGGCCGGCCCTGTCGTTTCTCTCCAAACTGCGCGGCGATCTTGAACGTGAACTGCGCCAGGTCACCGACAGCGCCTGCGAAATGGCCGAGGAGGGAATCTCGAGAACGCGGTCATGATCTTCCTTAAGTTGATCCTCACCAATCTCCGCCGGCACCGCATCCGTTCGTTCATCAGCATCGCCGGAATTGCCTTTTCCGTCGCCGCCATGCTCACTGTGGTCACCATCCTCCAGGGCGCGATCGGCATGTTCTCCAGCATCCTTTCGAGCGATAGCGAAATCATCGTCTTCGAACGCAACGTCTCCGATCTTTTCTTCAGCAACGTCCCCGCATCGGTTGCCGGCGAAGTCTCGACCTGGCCCACGGTTGCGCACGCCGATCCCGTTCTCTTTGGCATCGTCTCCAGCGCCAACCACCCCATCATCACCTGCTTCGGCGTCACGCCAAGCGATGCGCGCATCCGCAAAGCAACTTGGCTCGCCGGCGATCGCGTCGACTTCGGCAAAAGCAATGACGACGTCGTGCTCGGCTCCCGCGCGGCCGACTTCCTCAACGCCACCGTCGGCAGCCGCGTCCCCATCGGCCATGGCACCTTCCACGTCATCGGAATCCTGAAGACCGCCAATGGCTTCGAAGATGGCGGCGTCTTCATGCCTCTCGCCGCCGCGCAAAGCTTCTTTCACAAAGACGGCTCCTCCGTCGTCACCATCAAGCTGCGCAGCAAAGAGGACGCCTCCGCATTCAAAGCGCAGATCAAACAGAACTACCCCAACCTCATCGCCCTCGAAGACACTGAGTTCCAGCACTCCTACTCCCAGTTCAAAATTCTCAAAGCCACCGCGTGGGCCGTAGGCGGATGCGGCCTTATCCTTGGCGGACTCGGAATCGCCAACACTATGATCATGTCGGTCTTCACGCGTATTCGAGAGATAGCCATCCTGCGCGTCAACGGCTTCAGCAATACGCAAATCGCCGCCATGATCTTTGGCGAATCCTCCTGCGTTGCCGCCTTCGGTGCATTCGCAGGCCTGGTCATCGGCATCACCGTACTCTTCACGCTCAAGCATGTTCCCGCTCTCGATGGCTACGTCGACGCTTCCGTCCGGCCTCTGCTCATGCTCATCGTGATTGTGCTCGCATTGCTCACCGGCATGGCCGGAGCCCTTTACCCGGCTGCCTACGCCATGCGCATCCGCGCGGTGGAGGCGCTCCGATTCGAATGAGCAGCCTCACCACAGATTCCACTTACAGCGGCCACGTCGTTCTTCGCGCTGAAAACGTTTGGAAGTCCTACGATGATGGCGCCATCACCGTGCTTCGCGGTGTGGATCTCGAAGCCAGCCAGGGCGAAACCATCGCCCTCTGCGGCCCATCCGGCTGCGGCAAAAGTACCCTCCTTCATCTATTCGGAGGACTGGACGCTCCCGATAGCGGACGCATCGCCGTCAATGGCGTCGAGGTCAATCGTCATCGCAATCTGCTCAAGCTTCTCCGCCACGAAGTTGGATTCGTCTTCCAGCTCCACAATCTGATTCCCGATCTCACGCTCGCAGAAAACTGCCTCATCCCCACCGTGGCCGCTGGAACCAACCGCGTCCTCGCCAATCAGCGACTGCAGCATCTGGCCGAGCGCACCGGCCTCACCCATCGTTTGAATCAAAAAATTCAGAAGCTTTCAGGCGGCGAGCGCCAGCGCACCGCGATCTGCCGTGCCCTCATGAACGAACCTAAAATTCTTCTTGCCGACGAGCCCACCGGTTCACTCGACGAGCACACCAGCGCAACCGTCTTTCAGCTTCTGCTCGACGTCGCCGCCAACGAAGGCGTCACACTCCTGATGGCCACCCACGATCGCGCTCTTGCCTATCGCTGCGATCGCTTCGTAGAAATGCACAACGGGAGGATATATGAACCACGCCCCGTCTAGCCTGCTGGAACCGCCGACTCAAACATGGCTCGCGGATCACGAACACGAACAACATCCAGCTGAACCCATCCAGCTTTCCCATCTCCACACCAGGCCGGTGCAGCCCGTTGCCGTCGCGGCCTGGCACGCATTTCTCTGGCTCGTCATCGGCAATGCCATCGGCGTCATGCTGGCCCTGCTTTTGCTGGTGCCCTCGCTCAATGCCGTGCTTGGCGAGTGGACCTACGGTCGCTGGATGATGGTTCACGTTAACATCCTTCTCTACGGATGGTGTAGCTTTCCCATGCTAGGTTGGCTCTTCCGCATCTACGGCGCCGATCGCGGTCCAACTGCGCCGTGGTGCCGCCCCGTGCTGTGGACTTGGTCCGTCGCGCTCTTCATCGGATCGCTGACATGGCTTGCCGGCCACTCCAGCGGCAAGCTCTTCCTCGACTGGTCCGGCTACGCTCGAGTCGCATTTCCCGCAGCCATGCTTGTCCTCTGGCTGTTGCTTGCTGCCTCTCTCGTTCTCGCGTGGAACTCCGCCCGTAACAAGCCCTGGTCTGCGCATGCCATCAAGATCATCGGGCTCGCGATCCTCTTCGCAGTTCCGTTTGCGATCTACATCGCATGCGGTCCCGGCCTGTATCCGGCGATCAATCCAGCCACCGGAGGCCCCACGGGTGAAAGCCAGCTCGAGTCTTCTCTGGGCGTCGTGGCCATCCTGCTCATTGTTCCCTTTGGCGTAGCTAGTCGCAGTCCAGGCCGCAACTGGCCTCTCGCCGTTTCGGCCATTGTCTTCGCTGCCGAATCGCTATTGTGTCTGTCGATGAGTCGTGGCGACATCAGCCATCACCTGCCCTCGCAATATCTAAGCCTCGGCAGCCTGCTCGCATGGCTTCCATTAGTGCCCGCCTATTATGCAACCTTTCAGTGGCATGACAAGACGCGCGCCTGGCGCACAGCCCTCCTCTGGTGGTGGGGGTTTCTTGTCGTTTCGGGCTGGGCCATGTTTCTCCCGGGCGTCCTCGACCACTTCAAATTCACCGATGGTCTCGTTGGTCACTCGCTGGTTGCTGTCGCCGGCTTCCTCACCGCGCTCCTCGCCGTGGTCCTCGTGCAGCTCCTCGGCGACGATGGCTGGATCCTCACCCGCCGCTGGTCTTTCCACGTGTGGAATTGGAGTGTCCTCGCGTACGTCATCATCATGCTCATCGCCGGGTGGATCGAAGGCAACGATCCCGCCTTCATCAACGCTCCCGGTCTCACGCGCAACATTCTCTACTCGCTGCGCCTTGTTACCGGGGTTCTGATGCTCATTTCTTCTGCCGAGTGGCTCATCGCAGCTTCCGCTCTTCTTGGCGCCTCCGGCACTACCCCATCCAGAAACTCGCGTGAGGTGACCGTATGAAAGACCTCTACCTTCTCGCCTATCAACTCATCGCCGGAGCATCCGATACCTTCACCGGCATGCTCCTCCTCGCGGCGCCCATCTTTACCACGCGCATGATGGGTCTTTCGGTTCCGCATGACGCGACTCCGTTTCTCTCCTTCATCGGAGCATTTGTCCTCGCCGTGGGCCTCTCCTATCTCTACGGCGCTCTGCTCGTGCGGCGCACCAGAGTTGTTCAGCGGCTTGAAGCGGTATGGCTCCTCACCGCCATCATCCGTAGTTCCGTCGCCATCTTCGTTCTCGCTGCCGTGCTGAACGGCACACTCGCCACCGGTTGGCTTTTTATCGCAATCTTCGACGGCATCTGCGTTCTTATTCAGGCGCGCGGACTGCGCAGAGGTTGGTTGTCCCATGCCACTCCCTAAATTGCGCACATCGGGAGTGCAGGGTGTTGGCCTCATCGCCGTCACCTATGTCTACTTTCTGATCTTTGCGCAATTCGCTTTCATCCATCGCCTCGATACGCTTGGCATCGCCGGCGATCACTTGAAGTTCGTCATGGCTGCGATGGCCATTGGCGGAATCCTGCTAAGTCTGCTCGCTCCGCGTGTGAGCTTTCTGCCCTCTCCCGCGCGTCGTCTTCAACTCGCCTTTTGTCTCGCAGGAATCGCAGCATTCCTGACCATTTCTCAACTCACCGTCGGCGCTGCGATAGCCGTATCCATGCTCATCGGCGCAGCACTCGGCCTGCTCACCGTCACCCTCGTCACGCATCTTCGCCAGTGGACCGGCAATCACAACCCGCTCCTCAAAGTCGGCCTCGGCACCGGCATCGGCTATTTCCTCTGCAATGTTCCATCGCTCTTCACCGCGACTCCTCAAGTCCAGTCTGCAACCGCCGGCCTGCTTTGCCTCATCGGAATCATCCTCGCGAACTTCACCGTCGAAGCATCCACTGAATCGATATCGAGCTCTCAATCAATTCAGGCCCCTGCTTGGCGCAATATTCCATTCGCCCTCGTCGTCGCATCCTTCGCCGCACTCATATGGCTCGACTCCGCCGCCTTCTTCATCATCCAGAACACTGCCGTCCTCAAAGCGGGCACATGGCAAGGCTCGGCACACCTCTGGTCCAACGGTTTCATTCACCTCGGCGCAGCCATGTTCAGCGCATTTCTGCTGCGCCGTCGCGGCCTCGCCGTGGTTCTGGCCTCCGCTGTAGGCGCTCTCGCTCTCGCTTGCCTTCTACTGCTTGATCCCGCCCGTGCCATTACCGCATCCGTCTTCTATCCCATTGGCGTATCGATGTATTCGGTAGCCCTGGTCGCGTATCCTTCGTGGCTCTCGCCCGCTCGTTTCACTGCGGAGCGCGCGCGCCAGGCAGGCTGGATCTATGCCATCGCGGGCTGGATCGGATCCGCCCTCGGCATCGGCATGGGCCAGAACCTCGGACACGTGCCGCCCGCGTTTGTTGCCGTTGCTTCGCTCGTAGTTCTGCTTCCGGTCCTCTTCAACATCTTTCGCCAGCGCCCTCGTGAACTGGCGCTTACCGCCGTCGTATTTCTCGTCGCGCTCATCGTCTACCGCGTACAGCCTTCCGCTCCTTTCGCTGCTTCCCTCACTGCTGCCGAACGCGGCCGCCTCGTCTATATTTCCGAAGGCTGCATCCACTGCCACTCGCAGTACGTCCGCCCCAACACCGCCGACGTGCTCATGTGGGGACCGATTGAAAATCTCGACGAAATCCACCAGGAGCATCCACCCCTCATCGGCAATCGCCGCCAGGGTCCCGATCTTTCGCAGGTAGGTGCGCGCCGTTCCGCTCTCTGGCTCAAGATGCACCTCGTCGACCCGCGTGAGGTTAGTGGCTCCTCGATCATGCCCTCCTACGCCTTTCTCTTCCGCGATCAGAGAGGCAACGATCTGGTTGCATATCTGGCGAGCCTTCACAATCCGGCCGCGGCCACGCAGCACATCGCAGACGAGCAACGCTGGCACCTGCCCGCCGAAGCCCTTGCAAAGGCTAACCTCGCAGACGGACCGCAGCTCTACAAGCGCTACTGCGCTACCTGCCACAATGCCGATGG
>NZ_JBARMD010000477.1:0-16638 GCF_049802275.1 Occallatibacter sp.
ATAAAGTGGTAGTGGCGAAGATTGGCGTTTGGATAATTGGGAATGACTGAGAAGAAGATGACGACTGGAAGCGCAAGCAGATTGGCTACGTCGATGGCGACGTCGAGCGCGGGATTCTCGTGGACGCGGATGGCGCGCTGCATCCAATAGACAACGCACTTGGCGTCGGGCCTGGGCGAACCGTCGCGACGGACCATAATGCGCGGGTTGTCGGCGAGTTTCGTGAGCGCTTCGAGATTGTTGATGTGCTCTGTCATTGGCATAGACCGGGCTGCCGTTCTTCCATTCTCGACGATTCAAAGGCGCGGGCCCGAGTTCGTCGTGTGAGCCGAACAAACTGGTGCGAGACTTTGATTTCGTGAAAATCTGCGATCCAGGATGGTTCTGTGGATTCCTCAAGGCAAGGCCGTCACGGGTCTTCCCAAGGACGCTTTCAGCGTGACTGAACAGGACAAACCGGCACGAAATTCGAGGTGCGAACTGCCGAGCTATGGGAAAATGCTCCGCTGGCCGACGCCGGGGTAGCGTGGTTCGGGAGCTAGTAGTTAGCGGAGCTGACAAGCATTTGGAACCGTCAATGCTTGAAATCTACTTGGACGACCATTCGCACCGAGACAGGTTTGTCATTCATCTTAGCGGGATGGAAGCGATACGTTTCGACGGCACGAGCCGCTTGTCCGTCCAGGCCGTATCCAGCGGGTCGAATCAGACAGAGGTCCTTTGTTTTGCCTTCGGCGTCGACGGTAATCATCATGAGGCTCACTGCTTCAAAGTGGCTCAGATGCTGTTCTTTCATCATGTCTAGGGCTTCGTCGGAGAATTTGGCTTCGGGAGTTTTGATTGGTTTCGGCGACGATACTCCATGGCCAATGCGGTAGACCCCGTCAGGTAGCGGGTGAATCCTATCATCTACCGGCGCACATTTTGGCAGCCCATCGACATACGGCGGAAGCTCCGCTGAATAGTAAGGAAGCACTATTGTTGGCTTATTCGGCTCTGAAACCGATTGAGCTGGTTGAGAAGTCTGTTGAGCCGAAATCGCGGATGCCAATGGAATAAGCAGGGCGTATCCGAACAGAGCTTTGTGCATGGTCTTCTCGGTAATCCAATCCTACATCGGGAGCACATAGTGAGTTGTGACAATTGGCACAACGTCCTTTACGCGATTCCAGCGCTCTCATGGTGAAGACCTGTGAAGGGTCCGAGTGGGCCACCCACCTCTCAAAACACCGAACGCCGATTAGTTGAACTAAACGTCACCGTGTCCATCCATATACCGACGGCTGCGATTCCTGATCCTGATTGACTGCTCGAGACGACACATTTAACTGTGACGGCGAACACAAGGCATTGCACCGTTAACCGGCATATAGTCCTAATGCGTTAGGAGCTGGCAATGGTGCAAGGGCGCAAACCCAAAAAACAACTCACTCCTTTAGAACTCAGGATCATGCAAATCCTGTGGGATGCTGGGCCCTCGCCCGTTCAACTGGTACAGGAGCGACTGGGTGATGATCTCGCCTACACGACCGTTCAGACCATGCTCAATGTTATGCAACGCAAAGGTCATGTCGCACGGTCTCTCGTAGGCAGGGCATTTGAGTATCGACCCTTACATAGCCGGGACGTAGCCATGGGAAGCGCTGTCCGCGATTTGTTGAATCGCATGTTCGACGGTTCCGTGGAAAGTCTCGTCATGAACATGGTTCGCACTAAGCAGATTGATTCAGCCAAATTGGCCGCGCTGGTTGAGTTGGTAGCAAGTGCAGAAGGAGACTCGGATGGAGACCGCAAGTAGGCTCGCCGTGGCATACGCGATCAATGCGCTCTGGCAACTTCCGCTCATGGTTTTGGCCACTGAAATCATAGTCAGACTCCTTGGACGTGCACCGGGAAAGACCATCCACCGCGTCTGGCTGGGTTGTCTGGTCCTTGCGCTCACCGTGCCTGCACTGTCGCTTCTGCAGATGCCCCGTCTCTCGTTCACCTCAAGACCGATTCAGGGGCAAATGGCTGTCGCACCGCAGACGGCGGAAGGCAAAAAGAGTCTGAACCTGTCCTTCTCCGGAGAACAATTTGACGGTCCCACGCACACACCGCAAAGCGCAGTTGATCTTTCCGGCTTGATTTCGGCGGGAGCGTTGCTCCTCTACCTGGGTTCAGTGCTGTTCGCACTGTCGCGGTTGGCATGGGGCCTCAGAAAGACGCAAACCTTAGTGCATTCGGCAGAGGAGACGAGTCTGGCCAGGGATTCTCAGGAGACATGGGAATCGTGCGTCAGCTTATTCAAAATCACTCGGATCAAGTTGATGTCATCGAGTAAGCTCGGTGGCCCAGCGACAGTCAGTTGGCCCATTCCCATCGTGCTTCTGCCCAAGGAACTGCATGACGAGCAGGCGAACGACATGGCAGCCGTGTTCTGTCACGAATTGGCGCACGTCCGTCGGAAGGACTTCCTGTGCAACATCTTCATTGAGTTGTTAGGCGTTTTGATCTTCTACCATCCTGCATTCCACTGGATACGACGCAGAATACAAGAGACTCGGGAATTGGCCTGCGACGACATGGCTGCAGATGCGATGTCGGGGCGCAAATTATATGCTCGCAGCCTTCTGCGACTGACAGAGAAAATGCTCTCTGCTGCCGTTGTCCCTCAACATGATTGCGCCCTCGGAATATTCGAGGGAGAGGTTCTGGAGAAACGGATCATGAACTTACTCGAAAACAGATCGAAGCACTCTCGCCTCCGCACTTTCATTTCACTTGCACTCGGTTCCTGCCTTTTGTTTGGGACATGCATATTGAGCGCCACCCTTGGATTGAAACCTGCCCACGCGCAATCTGTAAACCAAACGAGCAACGCTCCAACTGGTTGGTTCCTGGCTGGCAGCAAACCAGCAAACTACCGAACAAGCGTGGACAAAACGATGATCCAGAATGGTCAGCCAAGCGCATATCTTAAATCAGCCGTGCCGGTGACCGATGGGTTCGGCACTCTCATGCAGCAGATCAGCGCCTCCGATTACTTGGGCAAGCGGGTTCGTTTGCGTGCGTGGGTGAGGTCGCAGGATGTCGAAGGCTCGGCAGGAATGTGGATGAGGGTCGATAAGGACCAGAGCATGCTCGCGTTCGACAACATGCAGAATCGTGCCATCAAGGGAACACAGCCATGGAAGCAATGCGAAGTGGTTCTCGATGTACCGGTAGATGCAACGGGCATTTTCTTCGGAATCCTTCTTTCGGGTTCCGGCGAGGTCTGGATGAACGATGTCAGCTTTGAAGTCGTCGGAAATGAGGTTCCGATTACGTCGCCTCAAGCGCATACGTTGCCGACGCATCCGGCCAACTTGAAGTTTACCGAGTAGCGATCGCGGGGCGGGTGCCTACGGCACTCAATGAATCCCTGGGGATGTGGAACCCTTGCTGGAAAGTAAGCTATGCAAGTCCAGTCTGTCTCCTCTGTTCAACTGTTCTGGAGAACCCATCATGAATAGGTATTCGATCGTCACGGTGGTTCTAGTCAGTTTCTCTACGGTGCTTTCACTCTTTGGTCAGAGTAATGAACCCGACCCAAGCCGTTCGCAGACAGTGATCCACGTTGAGAGTCGGGCCGTATTGGTGGATGTGATCGTCACCGATTCCTCAGGCAAGCCCGTTACTGGACTTCCGAAGGATGCCTTTACCGTGACGGAACAGGGCAAGCCGCAGACGATCTCGTTTTTTGAGGAGAATGGCACTGCGCGACCCCCTCAGCCTGTGGAGATGCCCAAACTGCCCCCCGATGTGTTTACGAATTTCTCGCCGTATCCGCAGCCTCCGGCGGTGAACGTGCTGTTGCTCGACTCGCTGAACACGCGCATGGAGGATCAGAGCGTGGCGCACAAGGAGGCCATGAAGTTCCTGAAGGGCGCGAAGCCGGGGACGCGAACGGCGATCTTCACGATGGGTTTAGCGCTGCACTTTATTCAAGGGTTCAACGACGATCCGGCGGTGTTGGCTGCGACGCTTAACAACAAGAAAAACATCGAGGTGGAGCCCGCGGTTATGTTGAAGTCGCAGGCCGAGAAGAATGCCATGGCCATCATCGACCCTCAATTCGTCGCGGAAAACGATGGGGCGAGTACAGTCGATCGCGAGCTTCGCACCCTTGCCAACCTGCAGCGCCTGGCGGCTTTTCTCCTGAGGTTTCCGGGGCGGAAGAACATTATCTGGTTCGCAGAGAAGGTGCCCGGAGGTTTTGTGGTCGAGAATGGCCAAGTTATAAGCAATCCGATTGTCGATGATGAGATCAGGAAGACACTCGCGATGCTGGGTGCGGCGCGAGCGGCAATCTATCCCGTGGATGCTCGCGGTAATTCGACTGCTGGTCTATATACAGCCGAAAACAACCCGAAGACGCCCGAAGTCGGAACCGGCGGGGAGCACCGGGAACGCAACAGTGATCAGATCGATGAACAGATCCTCGCGGAGCAATCGGGGGGGCGGGCATTCGTAAATACGAACGACCTCTCCGGCGTCGTCGATAAGGTCACATCGAACAGCAGCCATTTTTATACTCTCTCTTACGTGCCAACAAACGCAAAGATGGACGGAGGTTGGCGCAAGATCGATGTCAAGGTTGCAGGAGGGAAATATAGCCTCTCTTACCGTCGAGGCTACTTTGCCGTGGATACGGACCCGCCCGGCGCGGTCAGGAACAAGAAGGCGCAGAAGCTTGCCGCCCAAAGCCCCGAAGCAGTCGATCCGCTGCTGCCGTTCATGGATCTGGGCATGCCGCAGAGTGAGCAGATTCTCTACAAGGTCCGCATCGTGCCATCCGCGGCAAGAGAGAATGAACCAATCGAAAAGAAGGACAAGAACCACTACACCCTTGACTTCGCCATCGACTTAAACGACCTGAAGCTGGATCTCGGCGCGAATGGGCTGCACAAGGGCACGTTGAATGTTTCGCTGATTGTCTACGACCGCTATGGAAACGTCATCAGCCACGAAGATCACGTGGCCGAACTGAACATCAAACCGGACGTGTATGCGACCTTCCAGAACACCGGCGTGCAACTCCATTCTGAACTGGTTGTCCCCAACGGCAACTTCTGGTTACGCACCGGCGTGTATGACAAGAGATCGCGCAAAGTCGGGACCATGGAAGTTGCACTAAGCTCCGTGGTTCCGTTGCAGGTTTCGACGAAGTAGCAAAAGGAACCGATGTGGTTTCCGTACCTTTAGAAGGATCTTTACCTATGTCTCGCACGCTCGTTTGCTTCATTAGCCTGATAGGTCTTGCCGTGCCTCTGCCTGCGCAAACTGCGACGCCGGATGCGAACACTCCCGTATCCACGCTGCGAATGAACAGCCGGGCCGTCCTGGTGGATGTGATTGTGATCGATTCCTCGGGCAAGCCTGTCACCGGACTCACCAAGGACGCCTTCACCGTGACGGAACAGAGCAAGCCGCAGACGATCTCGTTCTTCGAAGAGAATGGCACGTCCCAGCCCGCTCAGCAGAGGGAGATGCCCAAGCTGCCGGCTGACGTGTTTACGAATTTCTCGCCGTTTCCGCCGCCGCCGGCGGTAAATGTGCTGCTGCTCGACTCGCTGAACACGCGCATGGAGAGCCAGAGCAATGTGCACGGCCAAGTGATGAAGTTTCTGGGGAGTGCAAAGCCGGGCACGCGCTCGGCTATCTTCACGATGGGACTTGGACTGCACTTTATCCAGGGATTCAATGACGATCTGGCGGTGCTGGCGGCGGCGCTCAACGACAAAAAGAACAACGAGGTGGAAACCTCGGTAATGTTGAAGGGGCAAGACGAGACGAATGCACAGCAGAGACTGAGCGGGATGATGAGCGCGCCGGAAGGAGGCCACGGCGCCACCGCGGCACCGCCCGAGATGATTGCCTCGCTGCAACAGTTCATCGATGAGAACGATACCTCACGTTCTGTCGATCGAATGTTTCGCACGCTCGCAAACCTGCAACGGCTGGCGGCTTTCCTCCAAGGGTTTCCGGGACGGAAGAACATCATCTGGATTGCGGAAAAGATTCCAGGCGCCTTCTTGCTCGGAGGGAAAACGGGCAATCCGGATATCGATTATGAAATTGAGAAGACGCTCTCGATGCTTGCAACTGCACGGGCGGCGATCTATCCCGTTGATGCGCGCGGGACATCGAATTTCGCCGTGTTCACGGCGGAGAACAACCCGAAGGGGGCCGAAGGCGCCAACCCGGTGGCAGGGGGATCTGGCGGCGAGGACGAGGATCGCAACACAGATCAGCTCAACGCTCAGCTCTTGGCCGAACAATCGGGTGGGCGTGCGTTCGCGAATATGAACGGGCTCTCCGACATCATCGATAAGATCACATCGAGCTGCAGCCATTTCTATACTTTTTCCTACTCGCCGACCAATGTGAAGATGGATGGAAACTTTCGGAAAATCGATGTCAAAGTGGCGGGAGGAAAATACAGTCTTTCGTATCGACGGGGCTATTTTGCAATAGATGCGGCCCTCCCGGGCAGTGCGATGAGCGTACGGAACCAAGAGGTACAGAAGCTGGTCGCCCAGAACCCCGGAGCGGTCGATCCGCTGCTGCCGTATATGGATCTGGGAATGCCACAAAGTCAGCAGATTCTCTATAAGGTCCGCACTGTGCCGGCTGCCGAGGGGGAGAACGAGCCCGCTGATAAGAAAGACAAGAGGCACTACAAGCTTGACTTCGCCATCGACGTCCAAGACTTAAAGTTGGATCTCAACCCAGACGGGGTGCATAGAGGCACGCTGAATCTCTCGCTCGTTGTGTACGACCGCTACGGAAATGTGATTAGCCGGGAAAGTCATCTGGCCGCACTGAATATCAAGCCGGACGCGTATGCCACCTTCCAGAACACCGGTGTGCAGCTTCATTCTGAACTGGCCGTGCCGAAGGGTAATTACTGGCTGCGCACGGGCGTGTATGACCAGGGGTCACTCAAAGTCGGGACGATGGAGATTGCGCTGGACTCCGTGGTTCCCTTGCAGGTTTCGACGGTAACAAAAAGAACGATGGAGAGCGAAGATGCGAAGATGCCGGCTCTTCCTGCTCCTGCCGTCTTGCCGGTCCGTGCTGCCAAACAGATCACGGTGGAGCAGCTAGAGCACCTGCTGGCTGACGCTCACGGGAAGCGGGATCAGGATTTATCAAAACAACTCGGCGGCATCCAGTTGTACGAGCGGCTCAGCTCACCGAGGCTTGTAAAGATTCAGGCGAGCCTGCCCGGGGAAAAGTCCCGGCTGGCGCTCATGGCTTTGGCGGACGCTTCGGTCTTTCTCCAACTTCCCCCGGCGGAGATCCCAGCAACTGCTCCGCCTGATGTGGACGCGCAGAAACAGATCCTATCCAGGGCCGCTTTGTATCTGGTCGCCTCAATTCACAAACTTCCGGACTTCTCCGCCGAGAAAACGACCACCCGCTTTCACGATCTAAAGGTCCTGGAACTTTCTGAAGGTTCTGCGCCAATCATCCGGGAACATCAACCTTTTCAGCTCATAGACAGCTTCAGCAATAGCGTCTATTACCGGAACGGTCAGGAGGTGGACGAAGCAAACGGGAAGCAGGGCAAAACCTTATCCAGAGTTTCGAATGGGATGGTAAATTGGGGTGTTTTTGGGCCGTTGTTGCGAATCGCGATGACAGATATTTCGAACGGTAACGTGGAGTGGGGCCATTGGGAACAGCGCGAGACTGGTCCGATGGCGGTGTTTCGTTATGCGATTCCAAAGGAAAAGTCCACCTACACCGTGAAGTACTGTTGTTTTGGAACCCCGAACACCGGATTGCGTCCCTTTGAAACCATACCGCCATTCCACGGTGAGATCGCCATCGATCCTGTGACCGGGGCCGTCTATCGCCTGTTGCTCATCACCGATTTGTCGCCCTCTGACCCCATCTTTCAAGCTCAGACCGTGGTGGAATACGAACCAGTAGAGATTGGCGGGAGGACGTACATCTGTCCCCGTAAGAGCGTTACCCTCACCACGGCGATTACCCAGATCATGCATCAGGGATGTTGGGGCAACGTGGGCGCGACCAGCGACTGCTCGCCGATAGAGGTGGCAAAGCCGAAGGATACTGCGATCAACGATACGGAGTATGACTCCTATCACGTGTTTGGCTCCGAGATGCGGATAGTGCCCCAGGAGAGTCAGTAAAGCATCTATGGCCCCAACGCGGCGGCCGATCGTTTCCTGAGAATCTGAAAATCTGAAGGCCGCCCGAAGGCGGCTTTTGATCTGCAAGTTGGCTTGAGGCTGTGTCTACCAGCGGCCCCAGGCGCGGGTGAAGTAGTCGGAGAGTGTCATGCCGACGAGGATGACGAAGGTAAACAGGCCGGCGCCGACGGTCAGTTTGGTGAGCTTGGTCGAATACTTCACGTGCATGAAGAAGAGCACGACAAGGATCATCTTGGTCGCAGCGATGGCCAGGGCGACCACCGGATTCCAGAACAGCGTGAGGCCCTGGGTGATGTGCCACTCTCCCAAGTCGATGTAGGAGGCCCACACGGTGAGGCCGGTGGCCACGAGAAGTGACAGCAATATGGTGAGGTATATGCGAGGGGGAACGATGTGGTGATGGCTCTCGTGGACTTCGATGGATTCTTCTTCGTGTTGCTGCATATGGTCCTCAGGGGCTAAAGCCCACATTCATTCTGTTTCACTTGCGGCATGACTGCCGGCAGTGTCCAAATCTAGTACCGGCTGATCAGGTAAAGCAACGGGAACAGATAAATCCAGATGATATCGACGAAGTGCCAGTAGAGGCCGAAGTTTTCAACGTATGTGACGTGTCCCGTGGTGTATGCACCGGCCCGGGCCCTGAAGATCATGAATCCGAGAAGGGCAATACCGATGATCATGTGCAAAGCGTGCATGCCGGTCATGGCGAAGTAGAGGAAAAAGTAAATCTCAGTGTGCCGCGCCATGTCGAGGGGCAGCGGCTTATCGTGATACTCCTTGTAGACTTCGGGATCCGATTGGGGATCGAGGAATGTCTTCAGGCTGTAGTGGAAGCCGGGGATGTGGTGCTTGTCGTACTTTTCCTTGTACTCGATGGTCTTGATGCCGAGGAAGACGAGGCCCAGCAGGAAGGTCAGCACCAGGCAGAGAACAAGTGCACCTTTCTTGCGCATCTCCGCCGACCAGACGCCCATGGCCATGGTGAAGCTGGAGGTGATGAGGACGGCAGTATTGGCGGTGCCCCAGAAAATCTGTAACTGGTGCGAGGCCTCGACGAAGGCAGGGTAGTACCAGTTGCGGAAGATGAGGTAAGCAGTGAAAAGACCGCCAAAGAACATGACTTCCGTCAGCAGGAAGAGCCACATGGCGAAGTTGGTGGCGTCGCTCTGCTGCGCGTAGGTTTCAAAGTGGTGGCGCTGGTAGGGCAGATGCTCGTGGTGAGCACCTTCCGCGGCGCCGTGTACGACGACCCGGTTTTCGGTGACAACCTGGCTATCCGACACTCGCCACCTCTTTCTCCTTCTGGGCATCCAGCCACTCGTAGTCGTACGCCTCGTGGTCCATGATCGGGATTGCGGGGAAGTTCTCAGTGAGTGGCGGAGACTGCACCTGCCACTCGAGACCTGTGGCCTGCCAGGGATTGTCACCGGCGATCTCGCCGTAGCGGAGCGACCAGGTCAGATACAGCAGCGGCAGCAGGTAACCCACGCCGAGGATCGACGCGCCGGCCGTTGAGAACACGTTCAGCACCTGGAATTCAGGCGGATAGGTCGCGTACCGCCTCGGCATGCCGAGCGTGCCAAGGATGAATTGCGGGAAGAAGGTGAAGTTGAATCCGATGAAGGTGACGATGGCAGCGAGCTGGGAAATCTTCTCCGGATACATGCGTCCCGTCATCTTGGGCCACCAGAAATGAATCCCTGCGAGGAAGGCCATCAACATGCCGCCGACCATGACGAAGTGGAAGTGGGCCACGATGAAGTAAGTCTCGGTGAGGTGGATGTCCGTTCCCGATGTGCCAAGGAAGACGCCGGTCAGTCCGCCAATGGTGAACAGCCCCATAAAACCGAAGGTGTAGAGCATCGGCGTCTCAAACGTGATGGAGCCCTTGTAGAGGGTGAAGGCCCAGTTGAAGATTTTGATAGCCGAGGGCACCGCGACCAGCATGGTGAGCAGTGAGAACACCAGCATCGAGTAGTTGGAGATGCCCATGATGAACATGTGGTGCGCCCAGACGAAAAAGCCGAAGACGGCGATGGCGACCGAGGAGAATGCGACGGCGGTGTATCCGAAGACGCGCTTGCGGCTGAAAGTGGAGATAGTCTCGGAGATCACGCCCATCCCGGGCAGAATCATGATGTAGACGGCGGGGTGCGAGTAGAACCAGAACAAATGCTGGAAGAGGAGCGGATCGCCGCCCTTGGTTGGGTCGAAGACGCCGATGCCCGCCGTCCGCTCGAGGACTACAAGCACGAGGGTGATGGCGAGAACCGGAGTGCCAAGCACCATCAGGATGCTGGCCGCATAATGCGCCCATACGAAAAGCGGCATGCGGAACCACGTCATGCCGGGGCAGCGCATCTTGTGGATGGTGACGATGAAGTTGAGACCGGTAAAGATGGAACTGAATCCGGCAATGAAGATCGCGATACCTGTGGTGATGACGTTGGTATTCAGGTAATGCGTTGAAAGCGGTGTCGTGAAGGTCCAGCCCGTATCCACGCCGCCGCTCATCATGGCATAGAGGGCGAGCGCGCCCGCGGCCAGATAGAGATACCAGCTAAGCAGATTGATTTTAGGCAGGGCGAGATCCTTGGCGCCGATCATCATGGGGATAAAGAAATTTCCCAGGGTTGCGGGCACTGACGGCACAAGGAAAAAGAAGATCATGATGATGCCGTGCATGGTGAACACCTTGTTATAGGTGTCGGTAGCCATAAGGTCAGACTGGGGTGTAAGCAACTCAAGACGGATGAGTCCGGCCAACGCTCCTCCGATGAAGAAGAAGAACGTAATCGAGACGAGGTACAGGATAGCAATCCGCTTGTGGTCGCCGGTCAGAAGCCAGCTCAGCAGACCTTTTTCCTTGGAGATGAAATTCATCCTTGGGATTCGGGCTGTTGACTGATCGGGAAGACTGACGATTGTGCTACTACTCATTTCTTCACCATCCCCTGCCCGGCGGGCTTTTGTCCGGCGGGCGTTGTCGTGCCTTCACTTTCGGGCAGCAGCGTTGTTGTAGCAGTCGTCTGCTGAACGCGGTAATCGGAGTTGAGGTTCTTGATGAATTCGACCAGCGCGATGACGCCATCCTCGCTGATCTGGCCTTGATAGGTAGGCATGATCGGCGCAAAACCCTGAGTGACGTGCTGCGATGGGTTCAGAATCGCATCGCGCAGATAAGCTTCGTCGGCGATGGTCGTCTGACCGCTCGCGAGAGTCAGCTTGGCGCCGTAGACATTCGCGAGACTCGGTCCACGCGCATCGGGACGGGTATTGTGGCAAGCCGCGCAGCTGAGGCTGGCAAAGAGCCGTTCGCCGTTCTGCGCAAGCGAGGCGCCGCTGGTTGAGCCGGCGAGCCATTTCTTGAAGTCGTCCGGAGTCATGACGACGACGTCGCCAATCATGTGCGAGTGATCGGTGCCACAGTATTGGGTGCAGAAGAGGTGATAGGTGCCGGGCGTGGTTGCCTCAAACCAGACCGAGGTATAGCGGCCTGGGATGGCTTCGCGCTTCACACGGAACGCGGGAATGGAAAAGCTGTGGAAGACGTCCTGCGAGATGATGGTGAGCTGAACTGCACGGCCGACAGGTACATGAAGCGAATTGATCTCGTGCTGGCCGCCGGGATGCTCGGCTTTCCACATCCACTGCTTGCCCACGATATAGATGTTCATGGCATTGGCGGGCGGGGTGTAGACGCGGAAGTAGATGAGCGCGCCCCAGACAAACATGATGAGGAACAGGCCGAGCGGAATGATGGTCCACGTAGCTTCGAGCATCGTGGAGCCTTCGATCTGCACGGCTACGGGATGGCGCTTCTTGCTGTACATGATCGAGAAGCTGGTGACGAGCAGAATGACGATCGTCAATCCGATCATGCTGACCAGGACCATGAAGAAGTACAGGGCATCCATCTGGGGCGCGATCTTCGACGCCTCCGGCGGATAGAGCTGGAAGTTCGTCAACCACTTGACGAGAAATTGCCAGAGTACTGGACTGATATGCATTCCGTTATCCGTTCACCTTTGTTCCTGAAACAAGCTGGTCATGCGCCTGCCGGTAATCACGGCGGAACATGATCCACATAAATCCGCCCAGCAGAATCACAGTAAGTGCGCCGCCCATTTGCACGACGCGCGCAATGATGAGCGAGTGCTTATTGGTCTGCGGGTCGTAGTGATAGCAGTACGTGAGAATGTTATCGACGGGCGAGCCGATGTGGTTGTTCGAGGCTTCGACCAGCCCGAGGCGAATGTCTTTGGGCGAATACTCGACGCCCATGTAGTACTGTGCCAGCTTGCCCTGCGGCGTGACGAGCTGGATGGAGCTGGCATGGGCGAACTGCGTGAGCTTGCCATCGGGCCCGGGTATTTTGACGTAGCCGAATCCGACTGCCTTTGTTAGTGCATCGATGTTGGGCTGTGTACCGGTCATGAAGTGCCAGCCATCTGCGGTTTCGGGATGACCGTAGCGATGGAGATAGCTGCGCTTCTTGGCGGCGGCGAGGTCAGTGCCTTCGCTGGGGTCGATACTGACGACGATGATGTTGAAGTCGCGACCGGGAACTTCATCGACCATCTGCAGCGCCCCGGTAAGGCCGTTCAGCTCTTCAGAGCAGAGCATGGGGCATTGATAGTAAACGAGCGCGAGAATGGCAGGCTTCTTCCCGAAGTAGCTGGCGAGCTGGACCGGTTTGCCGGTGTCGTCAGTAAAAGTGAGATCGAGCGGGATCTGCTCGTTGAGGTGCTGCGCGATGCCTACTCCATTGAGGATCGCGGGCGGCTTGTCATTGGACGGCCCCGTCTGCTTGTCACCGTAGCTTGATACCTGCGCCATCAGGGATGGCGTCAGCGCAGTAAGGCACAGGAGCGCGGCGGCTACTAAGCGACCATGTTGCCCGAAACTCATCGCACTGTTACTGCTTTTCATACTGCTTCTCAACCTCTGCGGTTCACTACTGATGCTGCTGCTCCTCAGCCTTCTGGGCTGCAGCTTGATCCTGTTCATACCCGGTGCGCGCGAAACCGCTGGTGAGCGGCACCGTAATCGTTGGTTTCTGATCGCCTGCGAGGAGCGGGGCCTGCTGTACGGCCGGCGCTACGGGCAAACCTTTTTGCGCGATGATCTGCATCGCACGCTCGATAGGAATTCTTACCTTGCCCTGCGACTGATCGATCCAGGTGTAGTTATCGAGGAGCAGGTCTTCGCGGGCGTGAAGATCGGCGACGTCCTGGTTGCCATCGTCGGTTTGAACGCGCGGCGTCGGAAAGGACCTGGTGATCTCGGCGATCTTGTTTTGCATTTCCGGGCTGGAGGGCAAATTGCCTAATTCCCGGATTTCGGCGGTTTTGGTCCACTTGCTGTTGGGGCCGTCTTCTTTGTTCAAGTGGGCGTTGATGAGCTTGCCCATGCCATAAGTAACAACGCCGCAAACCGCGACGAAGATAGCGAGCGAAGTGAGGAAGACGACGATGCCAGTGACCTTGACGTCCGTCTGCTCGTAGCCGGTCGAGGCGTCAATCTCGCTGGGGCCGTGCGAGCCCAGCATCTTGTTCTCGTCGGATTCGTTGTGATCAAGCGTGGACATGTTCGGGCTCCAGAATTTCAGCAACGTGCGGATCGTTGGTCTGTACCAACGCGCGCGCCTTCAATTGTGCACTGAAGTAAGCGACCCAGATTGAAACCATCGCTACCGGGACGGCGATGTATTCAAGGATTCCCCAGCTGAAGTGCAGGTTGCGGGCAGCGTCCTTGAAGTTTGGCTCGATGAGCCAGAAGAGGTCGAAGGCCTTGGCGAAGATCATCCACTGGCACACACGGATCAGCCGCGTCTTATTGCGCTTGATGTCGCGCGATAGAAGCAGCGAGAACGGAATCAGCCAGTGGAAGATGAAGTCGAGAGTGATGATGATGCCCCAGTGTCCGCGAATGCGGTCAAGGTACCAGCCAATCTCTTCAGGCAGGTTGCCGGACCAGATAATGAGGAACTGGCTGAAGGCGAGATAGATATTCAGCATCACGAAGGCAAAGGTGAATTTGCCGAGGTCGTGCTGTTCGGTCTGTCGCAGAATCGTCTTGAAGGGCTCAGCTTTCGAGAGGCTGATTGAGGTCAGGATCCCCAGCGCAAGAACGGAATATCCCTGGCCGACGAGGAAAAGCAATCCGTAAACCGAAGAGAACCAGGTAACGTCCATCGACATGACCCAGTAGATGACGGCGGCGGTCATGGTGAGCGAGTAGACGACGACGCCCGGGCCGCTGATGTTCTCGAGCTTCTTGATCCAGAAGGGCGTGGTGTCGGGCGATTCATGATCACGACGCAGGCCAAGTGAGTTGAGCCGCCAGGTATAGAAAGCCCAGATCGCAAAGCAGAGCAGAATCACCACCACATAGGTGGTGGGGTTGAGCATGGGCCGCTTGAAGTCGAGGCAGTGCGCCTGAATCTCACTGATCAAACCGCTCTTCAGGGCCGCCGCGGTGTCTGCTGGATTTGTGAACCGGGCCCAGAGGAAAAGCTGCTTCATGAAGAATACGGAGACGACCCAGTAAGCAAAAACGAGAGGCAATGTACGGGTTGCAGCTTCGAGCGGGCGGCGCAGCAGCAGGCCCCACTTACCGCCCGAGCAATACTGGACCATGAGAAGCGCGAGGCCTCCAACTGTCCAGCCGAAGGTGAGCAACAGTCCGAGGATCCATGCGCGCATGACGTGTTCCCAGCCGAGCTGGTCCTGTGCCTGGCCGAGGAATGCGAGAATCACGGCAACGATGGCAGCCACTGCCGCGATCACCAGCGACCGCGCTCGCCAGCCGTCGACGAACGAGGGTGCGCTCAGATCGGCGGGAAGCGCTTTAGCGTGCGATGCTCCGTGTGTGTCGTGAGCCATTGAACTCAATCCTTACTTCGCGGCCGCGGGAGCCGGTTTGCTTGCGGGAATCTTAATCAGAGGATCAGCCGGATTGCCTGGGGCCATGCCGGGCGTTCCTTCGTTTGTGTGCGGATAAGCCTGCACCGCCGACGCGGGCAACGACCAGGGCTGCGCGTAATCTGGATGCCCTTCCTGGGTGGCGAGATCTTTCAGGTTCTGCACATGCTCGCCTGAAGGAACATCCTGCGTGGACGCCGCCTGGCTTAACTGCAGTGCGCGAATATAGGCCGCGACTGCCCAGCGGTCTTCCGGTGCCAACTGCTCCCGGTAATCAGGCATCGCGCCATAGCCGTGCGTCATGACGTAGAAATAGTGCGAGATGGGCTGCGCCCTGCGTACCTGGTCATGCAGATTCCCGGCAGGTTTGTAGCCACGATCCACGATTTCGCCCAGGCCGTTGCCTACGCGCGAGTGGCAGGGAGTGCAGTAGATGTTGAAGCGTTCCTGGCCGCGATCGAGCACTTCCATGGTGACGGGGAACGGCATCAGGTTCTGCTCTTCGCGGTAGCCGTTCGCGCCTAGAATGACGCCGGTGTAAAAGTAGCTGTCTGCCTGAAGTTGGCCGCGGGCCACGGTGTTGACGACTTGCGGGCGCGCGCCGCGGTGATCGGCGTAGAAGTCGGAGCCGCGCTGAGGAATCATCTTGGGCTGGTTCTGCATGTCCTGCCGGCAGCCCGCGATGAGGAAAAGAGCGCAGAGACCCACGATCGTCAGTGCTTTCCCAGGTCTTAGAATCGAGACCTCTGCCCCACGAACGAAGACCTGTTCGCGGGGACCCCCGACCCGGGGCACCCGCATTTCCGTGACCCCGGAAACTGAAGGCTGAGAGCTGATAGCTGATAACTGATCTTGCATCAGTACTCCACCTCCACGACTGAAACGGGCTCGAACGCCTTCAAATATTCTTTGGATTCCACGAGGTCGAACTTCGGGTCCAGTGCTTCAAGACAGAGGAAGAACTTGTCGGTCGTTGCGCCGTTGCGAAAGTTGGGCGCGTTAAAGAGCGGATGGTAGAGTTGCGGCAGGCCATTCAAGGCGAGCATTCCGAACGCGGCAGACAGGCCGGCCCAGAGAATCGTCCACTCATATGCGGGCACGATGAATGCGGGCCAGGAGTAGAGAGGGCGGCCGCCGATGTTGATCGGATAAGCGATAACTGAAATCCACGTCTCCATGGAAAACATTGCGGCGAGGCCCATCAATCCACCTATCAGGGTGACGAGCGGGACGCGGTTGCGATGGAAGCCGATAGCCTCCGCCGCCTCTTCAACCGGGTAAGGCGTGTAGCAATCAAGGCGACGCCAGCCGTCTTCGCGCGCCTGCCGAGCAGCGCGGACCAGGTCACCGGGAGTATCGAATTCGGCCAGCAGGCCGTAGGTTCCTTCGCGTGAGGGCATTTTAGTCACCTGCTCCCGCTGTAGTTTTGGGCTTGATTTTGGCCTGTGGCAGAATCATACGAATTTCATTCATCGGAATCATGGGCAGGAAGCGGACAAACA
>NZ_JBARMD010000478.1:0-9454 GCF_049802275.1 Occallatibacter sp.
CGGGCGCCTCCTCTTCTGAATGGCGAAGGCCGACTCCGCCGCCACCGGAACCTTCCAGGCTGCGTTCAACGGGTATCAACTCAAGTTGAAGGCCCGGATCGGCCTCGTTTATCTGCTGCTCGTTGCGGTTGGCGGTGATCAACCTGTGGATGAGGACTTCCACGGGGGCGAGTGGCAGCAGAGACATTCTGACTCCGCTTACGGCTGTATCGACGACCTTGAAGTCGGCACGGCCATAAGCCAGCGAGCCGTTCCAGGAGCGTGATTCAACGAAATAGGCGCCGCTGGGCAGCCATGCCTCCCAGCTCTGGTCATCTTCTTTCCAGCGCATCGACGCGTTTACGCTGGCGCCGTTATAGCTGTGGACATCGATGTTTTGCCGCTGGCCCGGCGGTGCGTTCACAGCAATGGAAACACGGTGGAACGGCTGGCGCGTGATGGAGATTTCTACGTCGGCGTGCTGTCCCCGCGCGAGCGACAAGAGGCCGTCGCTGCCGGTGCCCATTGCGGATGGATAACAGGTGGTGGGATATCCGTAGATGACGCTGGCAATGGGGGCGACTCCGAAGTGTTCCTGTGCCTGCTGGCTGCATAACAAGTAACTGGCAGGGGAATCCAGTCCATAGATTTGGAAGGCGCCGTTGGTGTCTGTTTTGGCCTGCCCGGCAAAACTCCACCAGAGATGACCATTCCTGTACTCGGACTTGAAGGCGCGGAAGTAGAGGTCGCCAGGGTCTCCACCATTGGAAATTGAGACGTGTCCGGTGATGATCGCCAGCGGTGTCAGCTTGAGAGTGATCTCAGGAGTGTCGGGTTGAACCTGCACCGGGAACGCGTCCGCTCCCTGGACATTTGAATAGCCGGGACGCCGCGCCTGCAGCTGCGTGTATCCGCCGCAGGGAAGGTGGAGTTCGAAGCGGCCCTCGTTGTCCGTCAGCATGGCATCCCACTGGCCGTCTACGAGGGCACGCTCTATCGGCTGGTTTGTCAGGCTGTCTCGGACGACTCCGCTGATTTTGCAAAGTTCGGATGATGGTTGGGTGGGAGATATGCGCAGTTGCGCCAATGCGCTGGAGGTGAGTGTCGCCGCCATGAGGATGAAGAGAGCGGGCGCACATGGAGAATTCGTTCGACCAGGCAATCCAGTAACTCCCAATCAGCGATTCAGAACAATCACCTTGAAGAGAACAACCGGTACTTGCGAAAAACAATGAAACAGGAGAGACACTGTTTGGACGTTAAACAACGAAAATCATAATCGAGCACCCATAAGAAAATGAAAAACGCAGCCCCGGAATCGCGTTTTCCCACCCAAGCGGCGCTTGGATGGGACACCCCATGGTTGTGCGGATTGATGCAAAACGCAATCGCAGATCCTTCGACTTCGCTCAGCGATGACAGTCTTGTCGCTGGGAGTGACCGGGATCACGATGGACGGGATGCGGGTTCGTTGGAGACCTGTAGAGTTCCGAATGGGAAAAGGGTGCGGAAAAATGCAGACAGCAGTTTATGGGAACTGTGTTCCGAGCGCAGCCGTAGTTAGAATCAGGCGGCCATCATGATGACAGATCTGAGAGTTGCGTTTCGAAAGTTGTGGAAGTCACCCGGATTTACGGTGACAGCGATTGTGACGCTGGCGCTTGGCATTGGCGCGAACGCTGTGGTGTTCAGCGTACTGAATGCAGTAGTTCTGCGGCCGGTGAAGGTGCCGAATGCGCAGAATCTCTATGAGGTGCAGCGCTTTCAGTATCCATCGCATTCCTATCCTGATTACGTCGATATGCGGGACCGGAACCGGACGTTCGAGAGCATGGTGATGTCGCAGATTATGGGCCCGGTGGGAGTGGATACGGGGGGAAGTCCGTCGACTGCGTGGCCCTACCTGGCGAGCGGAAACTATTTCGACGCGCTGGGGATTCAGCCCTATCTTGGGCGCTTCTATCATGCCAACGATGAGAAGGGGACCGGCAGCGCTCCGTATGTTGTGCTGAGTTATGCGTACTGGCATGGCCATTTTCATGGCGATGCCGGTGTGGTGGGGCGGATGGTGCAGATCAACAAGCACCAGATGACGATTATCGGTGTAGCGCCTCCGGATTTTCGGGGTACAGAGCTATTCTTTGCGCCTGCAATGTGGATTCCGATGGTGGAGCAGCCCATGATCGAGGGCTACGACGCGCTGAACCAACGCGGCAATCACAACGGGTTTGTGGTGGGACGGCTGAAACCAGGGGTGACGGCGAGACAGGCGACGGAAGATCTGAACACGCTGGGAGCGTGGCTCTCGAAGACGTATCCGGCGGACGATGATGGTGTGAAGTTCACCCTGGCGCGGCCCGGGTTGATCGGGGACATGCTGGGTGGTCCGGCACGTGCGTTCATGGCGGGGCTGATGCTGCTGGCGGGGTTGATCCTGCTGGCCGCGTGTGCAAACCTGGGAAGCTTGTTTGCAGCGCGAGCGGCGGACCAAGCGAAGGAAACAGCATTGCGCCTGGCGCTGGGGTCGCGGCGGGGACTGATCCTGCGGCAACTGCTGACTGAAGCGGTGATGGTTTCGCTGGCTGGGGGAGCGCTGGGACTGGCAGGAGGCGTGGTGGTCTTGCGCTTTCTAAGTACGTGGCAACCGATTCCGGATACGCCGATCAACGTGCCGGTGAATCCGGATGCAGGCACCTACATCGTGGCGCTGGTGCTGGCGCTGGCGAGTGGATTGCTTTTCGGTATGGTACCGGTGCGGCAGGTGCTGCGTGCCGATCCGTGGCAGGTGATTCGCACGGGCGCGGCAAGTGTCAGGGGACTGCGGCGGTTTACCCTTCGCGATGTTCTGCTGGCGGTGCAGATTGCGATTTGCGCGGTGCTGGTGACGTCGTCTCTGGTGGCGGTGCGCGGGCTGGCGCGATCGATGCATAGCAACTTCGGATTTGTGCCGCAGAACGTGATGCTCGCGGGGACTGAGCTGCATATGTCGGGCTACGCTGACGACCGGGAGCTGCAGATGCAGCAGCGCATGCTGGAAGCGGCTGAGAACATTCCGGGAGCGACGGCTGCAGGCTATGTGGACCACCTGCCGCTTGGCCTGGAGGGTGGCGACTCGTTTGTCTACGCCGACAGCACCACGGATTACCGTCCGACGAATGTGGCTGCGGATGCGATGGATTATCACATCTCGCGGGGCTATATCCAGGCGGCAGGCACAACTCTGCTAGCAGGCCGAGACCTGAGGATGCAAGACGACGCCAAGGCGCCGAAGGTGGCGCTGGTCAACCGGCAATTTGCGGTGAAGGTTTTTGGTTCGGTGAGCAAAGCCATTGGCGGGCATTTCAAGTTCAATGGCGGTCAGCGTGCGGAAGTGGTGGGTGTGGTGGAAAACGGAAAATATCGTACCCTCACCGAGGAGCAGCAGCCGGCGATGTTCTTCTCGTTTCTACAGGAGCGGTCAAGCAACACGTGGCTGCTGGTGCGGTCGAACCGCGATCCACAGGAGATTTCGACGGCGCTGGAGAAGGCTCTGCACGGGCTTGATTCGGCGATGCCAATCGTGGTGAGACCGTGGACCCAGGCTATGGGTTCAGCGTTGTTTGCCGCACGGGTGGCGTCGGTCGCTCTCGGTGTGCTGGGGCTGCTGGGCGCGATGCTTGCGGTAACCGGGATCTTTGGTATGGCTTCCTACACGGTGAGCAAGCGGTTGCGGGAACTAGGCATTCGCATGGCGCTTGGTGCGAGGCGTAAGCAGGTGCTGCGGACGGCGCTGGGGCGTGCGTTCATTTTGCTTTCAGTGGGCTCCGTGGCTGGACTGGTGCTGGGGCTTCTGGCGACGAAGGTGCTGTCGTTCATCGTGTACCAGGCTGCGCCCAATGATCCGGTGGTGCTCGGCGGAGTGGTTTTCACGATGCTGATGCTCGGGTTAGTAGCTGCATGGATTCCAGCGCAAAAAGCTCTGGCGGTCAATCCGGTGAAACTGATGCGGGAGGAATGAGCTTCAGGCTTTTTCGCGCATTTGTCCTGATCGTGCTTCAGGCTTTCTACCTCTCGCTGTGTCGATGGGGCCCTGGTCCAGGGGCATCGGTGAGGGGCCTGCGCGTTCAATACCGAATCTACCTCGTTGAATACCCCCCGGGCTGCCATCCCGCCACTTCATTGAGCCTCTGTCTCGTCTGAATGTGATCGGGCGAGAAGCGGTCATTGCGATGGCGATTCGTTGGAGTGCGCAAATTGCAGCGTGACTGGGGACGGCAAAGCACGGCATTCGACGGCAAAGAGAGGAAGCGGTGCGGATTCTGCACATTGCTGCTTGAAGATACCGGTCAAAATGGCACATCGTGACCGTGCATTTGAAGGTGAATCCCGGCTTCCGGAGGTCTCTGATGACAAACAATTCCCCTGTTTCGGTACGCATCCTCGTACTGCTTGTTTTGGTTTCAACCACTTGCGCTTTGGCCCAGGATCATAGGCCAGTGCACCTCAGCGGGCTGATCAACGATTATTCGCCAGCGGATCCGACGATCAGCGGTAGCCCCTATGAAATGCATGGACAATGGTCAATGGACATCGACCCGGGACGGGGTACTGCTGACTTCTCAGCGGATATGACGATGTCCGGCTATGGGACTACTAACGGCGTCCTCGATGCTACCAAGGGAGGCGCAGGAGCTCACACGCATCACGTCAGCCTGAAAAACGCCAAGATCACCTGGAACATGACGGGCTGCCCCATTTACGGCTCATCGCCGCCCAAAATGGGCTTTCAGTTTACCGACACGGTCGTCCTGATGACGGGGAACGGAAACAATGCGCCCTTCGAGACGACTCCGCCTTCATCCACACTGCACGTTTGCATCATGGGAGGGGATGATATCCAGTACTCAGTCCCCACTGCGAACATGACGATGCAGTTCGGGGGGCTCGCGGCCACGAAACATTTCGGACAACAGGCCATTCATGGCGTGGTGCGCGACGCATCAGGCGAGCCGTTTGGGGATCACCGATAAACGGATTGATGCTAGCCAGCATGGGACGGGGCCTGCACGGTCCGTCCTCGCGCTCGGATCATCGCTAGCATGCATAACGTTGATCGGGTATTTGGAGCAATTACTCAGATTGCCGGTAGCCAGGCGAGAAGAGGAGGTCCACGGTGCGTAGGAGACTAACGTGGCTGGCGATGTGTAGCGCGATCATCTCCATCACGGCTCTCCGTCAACCCGGTCGGGCCTCGGCAACGACACCTGAAAGGTGTAAAAGCACTTTGGTCGCGGTGGGCCGGTTCAGCGAAATCGATGTGCTTAGCCACTCCATCCCGTCAAAACTCGAGAATGCGCGGCAGAGAGCGAATGTCTGGCTTTCGTTGCAGAAGACCGAGGGATCGTCAGACTTATACGTGGAACAGAATGCGTTGCAGCCGCGCGGAAGCACAGGCTGGCACACTCACCCTGGGCATAGCATGGTCATCGTCACGATGGGAACGGTGACGGCCTACGAAGGGGACGACCCCGGCTGTACACCCCATGTCTACAAACAGGGAATGACGTTTGTGGACCCCGGTGGTGAACACGTGCATATCATCAGGAACGAAAGCGACTCGGCGGCACAAACCATCGCAGTTCAACTCATTCCCGCAGGTTCGACGCGTCGGATCGACGCTGCCTCCCCAGGAAACTGTCCGTTTTAGCAAAACGAAATGTTTTGGACTGAATAGATGCCGATGTTAGTCTTTGCCGAAAAAGTGATTTGCCTGGGCGAGTTCCGGAAGGTCTGAATCCGCGTGGCTGCAATTCATGAGCAGGCTGCGGAAATGCTGCTCCGCAGTACTCCGCAGTCCCGCTTGCTCAGCGGAAACCGCGGCGCCGTATTCCGCTCTGAAGCGTCCCGGGGCGGATTTCAGCGCCGATTCATAGGCCGCCAACGCGAGATTCGGCTGCTCTGCCAACAGCAACATATCGCCCAACATCTCCGACGCGGGAGCGATCGAACCCGGAGTGACAGGCGATTTTTCGATTGCATCTTCCATGGCTGCGGCGGTTCTCATCTCCTGCAAGGCCGCAGTGTGATCGCCTTCCGCCCACTTGATCCAGGCGATCACAATCTCCATTTGAATATTCACCTCGTCAGCCTCGTTGTCGCCGCGCTGTGTGAGTATGTCGTGCAGTAAGAGCTGGCGTTGCATGTCAGCCTGTGCCGCCTTGATGTTCGCAGACCTGGCTGCACCAAGTGCGCGCGCGAAATAGAGAGGCGCTTCCGTCGACGCGTATGCGTCCCCTGGCGAAGTTTGCGGAGGTAATGGAAGGGCGGCGGCGCTGCTCCACTGCTTGCGCTCGATCCAATAACGGGCTGGTATGGCCGCTGTGGCGTAGAGCCCGGCATATCTGGCCGCATCGCCCGGCTCAACAACAGGAAGTTGCTGGGTAAGTTTGCGGGCTTCCGTTACGCGTCCTGTTTGCAGATATGCATAGACGAGGTAATCCAGAGCGTGCAACTCGTCGCCAGCCATCTTTTGCTTGCGCGCGCTGGCAGCCGAAGCGAGGTTTGAGGCAATGGATTCGTTCCATAAGCCAAGCCTCGTAAAAATATGAGAGGGCATATGCAGGGCGTGAGGCGAGTCTGGTGCGATCTGGGAATACCGCTGCGCCGCGTTCAAGGCCTCCTGAGCCAGCACTGGATTGTCGTCGGCATGGATAATGTAGTGCGCGAGACCCGGATGTTCGGGCTGCTGCAGCAGGATAGGCTTGAGAATCTCGGTCGCCCTCTTTTGATTCGCGTAGGTCTTGTCGTTGAGGGGAGCATTCGCGATCAAAGATAGGGCATAAAAGATGGCCGCTTCGGTGTCCTGCGGATACCGGCTGTGCAGTGACTCCATCGCAGTCTCATAACGCTTGGCACGGACGCTATGACTTTCTATGTCCGCATTTTGATAGAAACCCTGAATAGCACCCAGATAGTCGCGCTCTCTTTGAGTCTTCGGTCCCATCGCCAGACCTTTTTGGGCTGCTTCCAGGCCGATCCTCAGATCGTCTCCGGTCGGAGGATCCCACAACTCGCGATAGTGGCTCATCGCAATGCCCCACTCCGCCATGCTGCACGCGGAATCCTTGCTCAGGACGTCTGCGAATAACTGCGCTGACTTTTGATAGCCAAAGGAATGTAGAGTCGCCACCGCCAGATCAAATTCGTCGTGCACCTCAGGACTGCATGACGTCTCGAATTGGACTGTTCCCATCCGATCCGGCTGAGCCGACACACGATCGTGCTGTTGTGCGCATTCCACCCGGACCGTTGTAGACAGCAGGAAGGCCAGGAACAGTGCGAAAACACTTCGCATAACCCGCGTCTCCTCAACCCATGGATCATACTAGGCCGTGTCGCAGGATTCCCCGGTAGGAATCTCCTGATGAGGCTTGAGTTGGGTCGCCGACTCTCTGACGCTCCCACCCCAAGAACGAAAGACGTTATGGACCCCGGATGGCGGCGTTGACCTGATTGCACGGCTTCGGGATACAGCAACCCGGGAGTCCCTGTAAACTGAATTGCCATGGCAGTCGAAAGTCCTTCCACCTCTCCCCTCCGCGTCGCAGCAGATATCACCCAACTTGTTGGCCATACACCGATGCTTCAACTGCGCAGAATTGTGCCGGGTTCGTCGGCGGGGGTATTTGCCAAGCTTGAATTTCTGAATCCTGGTGGAAGCATCAAAGACCGGGCGGCCCTGGGCATGATTCTGGATGCCGAGGCGAAGGGCCTGCTGCGCAAAGGCTCAACGATTGTTGAAGCTACGGCGGGAAATACCGGCGTTGGATTGGCGCTGATCGGTGTGAACCGCGGGTACAAGGTGAAGCTGTTTGTGCCCGAAGGGTTTGCGGAAGAGAAGTGCATCCTGATGCGAGGGTTTGGTGCCGAGGTAGTGCGCACGCCGGAGGCCGAGGGAATGGCCGGGGCAATTCGCGAAGCCAACAAAATGGCGGATTCGATTCCGGCCGCATTCATGGCGGGGCAATTTACGAATCAGTCGAATCCGCAGTTTCACCATGACACGACTGCCGCTGAAATATGGGAGCAGATGGAAGGGCGCGTGGATGGGTTTGTTGCGGGAGTGGGGACGGGCGGAACGTTCTCAGGAGTCGCGCGGTATCTGAAGGAGAAGAATCCGGCGGTGATTGCCGTCGCAGTGGAGACAGAGGGTTCTATTCTGCAGGGCGGAGCGCCGGGGAAACATCGCGTGGAGGGCATTGGCGTTCACTTTGTTCCGGAGACGTTTCATCGCGATGTGTGCGACCGGGTGATGATGGTGAGCGATGATGATGCGTTCGCGATGGTGAAGCGGCTCGCGGCGGAAGAAGGGCTTGTGGGTGGATCGAGCGCGGGTGCAGCGGTGCATGCGGCGGCGGAACTGGCACGAGAGCTCGGCGCGGGCAAGCGGGTGGCGACGATCATTCCGGATTCGGCGGAGCGGTACTTATCGAAGAAGATCTTTGAGGGCGGAGTGTAGAGGCAAGGGAATAGGCAATAAGGAGCAGTTTGCTGAATAGAAATTCCCCGCAACAAGTTGGCAGAAATAGCTCATCCGCCATTGGTCATCGAAGGCCGGGTGTACACACTTCAGGCATCGCACGCATTTTCGTGCGCAGCAGACGATATTCTTCCCGGCGTTTCCAGCTTGAATGAGATTCGTTCTCGCTAGGCGCGTGTGCTGGAGGGAGTGCAGCCATCGTGGCCGCAGGTACACATGATTTCGGTTTTGTCGCCGATGCCTTCACAGTGGGCGCTGCAATATTTCTGCTTTTCGGGTGGAATGCAGCCACAGGCTGGATTTGCGCATTTCTTGGGGGTATTGGCCATGTTCTACTCCTCGGTGCCCATGTGGCCCGGGTATAGGGCGGTTCGATGCGGAGTTTCCGCAAAGGGATGGCAGCGTTGAGTCACTTGCGCCCGGCAACCGGTGCTCCGCGATAAGCTAGAAGCCAGGAGCAAGCAGCCAGCAAATTATCATGTCTGAGCCCAAATACGCCACACTCGCCGTGCATGCAGGGCAACATCCTGACCCTCTGACCGGCGCCGTTAACGTACCGGTTTACCTTTCCTCTACTTTTGAGCTGACCGGCATCGGCACCGATAAAGGCTATGACTATTCGCGTGCCGGAAACCCCACGCGCGACCGGCTGGAGTCCGCTCTCGCGGCGCTTGAGGGCGGCACGTCTGGCCACGCATTTGCCAGTGGCATGGCGGCCATTTATGCGCTGGTGGCGACGCTGCATGCGGGGGACCACGTGCTTGTTTCAGCCAACGTGTACGGCGGAACCACGCGGCTCTTCAACATGATCGTGCAGCATTATGGGATCGAGATCCAATATGTGGATACGGCGGATTTGGATGCGGTGAAGGCGGCGATCAAGCCGAATACAAAGCTGATGCACATTGAGACGCCAACCAATCCGCTGATGGTGCTGACGGATATTGCGGCGGTGTG
>NZ_JBARMD010000479.1:0-1545 GCF_049802275.1 Occallatibacter sp.
CCACAAAAGCAGCGCCGGCACGAAGATCGAGGGCGCATTCCGTACAGTCGAAGAGATGCTCCTCAAACGCCTCGCGGGCATCGGGAGTCAGCTCTTCCAGAAGGTATCGCTCTGCGGCCATCTGTTCTAGTGCTTCGCTATGGTTCATGTCTTTCCTCTCTTTCCGTTTGTGCCGGGCTACGCCGATCTGTTGTTTAACCATCGGCTCCGAGAGGCGCCTGATTTCCAATGCGCTTGACGTATTCGACTTTGAATTCCTGTTTGGCCCGATGAAGCAACACCCTCAAGTACTCCCGCTCTACGCCGAACTGGCGACAGACCTCGTCGCGATCGCGCTCTTCGAGAAAGACTGCTTTGAGCAAGGAGCGGTCGCGGGGCGCAAGTCTCAGCAGGATCTCGCGTACTTTACGCTTCATCTGTTGAGCAGTCGCCATGTCGAGTGCAGTGGCTCCGGTGGCGGCAGGTTCAGGCTTTCCCTCTTCGTCTAACGACTCGCTGCGACTGGACGAACGGTACTCCTCAAAGAGCACATAATTGCAGGTGGTATTGACGAACGCTCCGAGGCGCTCCGGCTCGCGTAAACCGCCATCCCTGCGAAGGACCGAAAACACGCGCGCAAATGTTTCCTGGCATACGTCTTCGATTGCATGGGGTGACTGGAGTCTTGACCGAAGCTTCAGCCGAAGCAGTTCGGTAAAGTAGCGGACAAAATGCTCCTGCGTCTCGCGGTCCCCGGCACACAGATTTCCTATGTATCTCGCATCGAATGAGTGGAATTGCAAGGTACACACCGCCCGGAAAGGAAGAGACGAGTATAGCATCGGGGGCGGTGCGGGCCAATGAATGTCCACGGGGCTTCTTGAGACTAATGGCTTTCGGCTTCTCTTCGAGATGCGCGGCGAATCCTTGCTGCGAGCGGCGCAGTTCATTGTGAAATCTCGCATTGTCTGCGTCGGAGAGGAAGGAATTTCTCCGTCGCGTGGTACCGATCGGCGCATTGGAGAGCAGGCTCATTCGACACGATTTCTGGAGAACAGACAAATTGCAGGCTGCCTGCCGCGCCCTTCCACAGAAAGGTGCCGGTGGAAAGCACCTGGCCGCTCAAGAAAAGACCAACCCAGCCTCGACTCATCCAGATGGCAACGAGCGAAGATATCCAGACGCCGATGCAGCAAACCCAAGTTGAGATGTCAGTACCGCGATAATGAAAACCGGCCAAACCGGCAAACCTTGGCAAGCGCCGCAGCTTCCAATCCACTGTGAGTGCAGCCGGCCACCTTAGAGGCCGGGGGGCTTGGGTTCTGCATCGATTGATCTGGTTGACGCTCATCGCAGTTCCGATCCTTTCAAACGAGACGGCAAACGGAGCCCGCCCTGGAAGGCGAACCCCGTCTGTCCTTGGGGAGGGACTGGTCCTCAATCACTCCGCTTGGCGACTACGAGCTGCGCTTTACGGGTGACTGTCCATGGCCGATTTGCTGGCCACGAGAGGTAGTGCATCTCAAGGAGGGATCGTTTCAAGTGACGCGAGTTGTCCGTCTCTGT
>NZ_JBARMD010000480.1:0-9524 GCF_049802275.1 Occallatibacter sp.
TGGCTGCTTTCTTAGTTGCCATTTGCCTATTCTCCCTTTTCGATGGTTTGCATCGAGTTCTGCAACATTTGTTGCAGTTGAGGAATGTATAGATTCATGCGTCGTAAGTGTCAAGAAAAAAACGACAATGAGGTGGAAAAAGTGGCAACAATTTTTTCAGGCCACAATCGCCCTCTCGTCCTCTTCGATCACAAAATGTGACGCGAGTGGAGAAACGCGACCGTCAATCCGGCGATTGCATCATGCCAGCTGTGAGCAAAAATTCCCGCGCGCAGGTTGCGTCGAAACAGAGCAAGCAGACTGAAGAGCGCACCGAACACAGTGAGTAGAAACATCGCTCGCGCTCCTTCATATCCATGCGCTGCACCAAACATCACTGCTGAAAACACCACGCCGCCCGCCGCGGCTCCGCCAGTCCATGCAGTGAACTGCTGTTGCAAATAGCCGCGAAACACAAGCTCTTCCGCAACACCCACCAACATACACAGCAGCAGCCAGCACGCAATCTCCTTGCCGTTCGCGGGTGCCAGTTGCGCCACCGCGCGTGCTGCCTGATCCTCAGGCAAACGCGGCGACGTCGTCTTTCCGCTCCACCCAGTCGGAATCGGAATGGGACGATGCGTGATGGCTGCCTCGATGCTCATCCACATCATGGCGAGCGTTGCGAGGGCCATCAACGAACCTATCCAGAACAAGATCGCGATGCCCGCATCCACCACGATCGAACCAAAACCGCCAGACATCTTCCCAAAGAGAGATTCAATCGAAATTCCCCTGAGGCGCACCCCGAAGACGACCCAGCCGATCAACACCACTTCGAGCACAGCCGTCACGCCGTAAGTGCGAAGTCGATTCACCGCGCTCACGCCCGCGCCGCCCGGATGGCGGTACACGCCCAGCAGCGACACCGCGAGAATCCCGAGGATGAGCACCACCGTGTGCCACACTGGTGCGATCGAAGTCGGTTTAAGCGATGCAGTCTCGGCGACCGACGCAACATGTCCTTGCGTTTCGATGCCTGCTTGTTCGTTTGGCTCGTTGATGGGTTCCATTGACAAGGATGTTAGTCGAGACAGTTCTCTCTCAACAAAGAAGAACGCTCCAAGCTCAGCATTCGATCACATTCAGAGCAAGACCGGCCAAGCTCGTCTCCTTGTAGCGCGATTGCATATCGAGTCCCGTCAGGTACATCGTCCGGATCACCTGGTCGAGCGATACCTTGTGCTCTTCCAACTCGCTTTGTGCGATCCGCGACGCATGCACCGCCTTCACCGCACCCATCGCATTGCGTTCGATACATGGAATCTGCACCAGCCCGCCAATTGGATCGCAGGTCATCCCCAGGTTGTGCTCCATGGCAATCTCCGCCGCATGTTCCACCTGGCCATTGGTGCCGCCCATCGCCGCGATCAATCCGCCGGCCGCCATCGAGCACGCCACGCCCACCTCGCCCTGGCATCCAACCTCCGCTCCGCTAATCGACGCATTCTCCTTGTAGAGAATCCCAATCGCCGCCGAAGTCAGAAAGAATCGAATAATCCCATCATGATCGGCGCCCTGCACAAAGCGCTCGTAATACCGCGCCACCGCCGGCACCACTCCCGCGGCTCCGTTCGTCGGTGCCGTCACCACGCGCCCACCCGCGGCATTCTCCTCGTTCACAGCCATCGCATATACCGTCACCCAGTCCAGCGGTGCCAGCGGATCGCTCGGCTGCCCAGACGCTTCCTTTTCCTTAAGCCGCTCAGCCAGCCGGTGCGCCCGACGCCGAACATTCAACCCGCCAGGCAAAATTCCTTCTGTCGATATGCCTCGATCGATGCAACCCTTCATCGTCTCCCAGATCGCATCTATCCCGGCGCGCACACGAATCGCAAGCTTTTCATCGCTCGCACTCGTATCAGCCTCCTGCAATCGGGCGCATTCGTTCGCCATCATCACCTGGTCGATCCGCAATCCATGCGCCTGCGCAACTTCCAGCAACTCCGCCGCGCTGTGAAATGGATAGGGAACCATGACCCTCGACTCGCCGACCGAAGCCGCATCCATGCCATCCTCGACAATGAACCCGCCGCCAACCGAGAAATATGTCCTCTCCGCGATTCGATTTCCGGAGGTATCAAGCGCGAGCAGTCTCAGCCCGTTCGGATGCCGCGTGCGCGCTCCGGGAGGAAACATCGTCTCGCGTTCGAAGAGCAGGTCCCGTGGCTCGTAAAACCCGATGCTGCGCCTTCCCGCAAGTTTCAGCGTCTTCGTCGCGCGAATCTCCGCCACCGTCGCTTCGATTACTGCTGGATCGATCGTCGCCGGTTCATTTCCCGACAACCCCAGCAATACGGCGCGGTCCGTTCCGTGCCCCATTCCTGTCAAGGCAAGCGACCCATACAGGTTCACCTGCACCCGGTGCACCTTCTCGAGTTCGCCTTTCGACTCGAGCTCGCGAGCGAAGCGGCACGCCGCGCGCATCGGACCCATCGTGTGCGAACTCGAAGGTCCAACGCCAAGCTTGTAAAGATCAAAAAGACTCGTAGTCACGCAGAAGATTGTAGGCCACTTGTGCGTGAACCGTGAATCATCGACACAAAACAATGACATTGCACCCAGCAAACTACTGTTCACCGGTCACTGACCGCTGCCCACTCTCGTCTGCTACACTCCACGCAAAATTACCGCCATGCTATTTAAAGCCCTTAGTGCAGCTGTATATGGAATCGACGCTAACTTGATCGACGTAGAAGTTGATTACAGCGGCGTTGTTGCTGAGAAGGATGTCTTTCACACCGTAGGCCTGCCCGATGCGGCAGTACGTGAGAGTCGCGATCGTGTGCGCGCCGCCATCAAGAACTCCGGCTACACCATTCCACCCACCTTCATTACCATCAATCTCGCTCCCGCCGACCTGAAGAAGGAAGGCTCCGGATTCGACCTTCCCATCGCGGTCGGAATCCTTGGCGCTTACGGTGCGCTGCGTGTTGACAACGTCGATCGATTCCTTCTCGTCGGCGAACTGGGACTCGACGGCAGCGTGCGCGCGATCCCTGGCATGTTGCCCGTCGCCATCCTGGCGCGCGAGAAGAACATTCCCAACCTCATCCTTCCCGCCGCCAACGCTGCCGAAGCCGCCGTGGTCGAAGGCGTCAACGTCTACCCGGTTGCCTCTCTCCTCGACGTCATCGATCTGCTCAACTCCACCGTCGTAGGCCAGGTCCAGCGCGAACCCTTCCGCGTGAAGACCGAAGAGCTCCTCAGCGAACTGCAGCACTTCTCCGTCGATTTCAAAGATGTCCGCGGCCAGCAGACGGCCAAGCGCGCGCTCGAAGTCGCTGCGGCCGGCAGCCACAACATCCTTATGATCGGCCCTCCAGGCTCCGGCAAAACCATGCTTGCCAAGCGCCTGCCCTCCATCCTCACTCCGCTCACCTTCGAAGAGGCGTTAGAGACCACTAAGATTCATTCCGTCGCCGGAGTCCTTGATGCCTCGGCCGGTCTAGTTACCCAGCGCCCGTTCCGCTCGCCTCATCACACCATCTCGGATGCAGGCCTTATCGGCGGCGGCATCATCCCGCGTCCCGGCGAAGTCTCCCTCGCCCACAACGGCCTTCTGTTTCTCGACGAGCTGCCCGAGTTCCCCCGCAACGTGCTTGAAGTCATGCGCCAGCCCCTCGAAGACCACAACGTCACCATCGCACGCGCCTCCATGTCGCTCAGCTTTCCAGCACGATTCATGCTCGCCGCAGCCATGAACCCCTGCCCCTGTGGATATTTCAACGACAAGTCGCGCGAATGCGTGTGTACGCCGCCCATGATCCAGCGCTACGTCGCCAAAATCTCCGGCCCGCTCCTCGATCGTATCGATATACATATCGAGGTTCCGGCCGTTCAATATAAGGAACTCCGTGGCGGAGCAGCCGCCGAAGGCTCCGCCGAGATTCGCACTCGCGTCATGGCAGCCCGCGACCGGCAGCGAAACCGGTTCAAGAAGTCCGGCGACAAGGTCTTTTCCAACGCCCAGATGTCCACTCGCCAGATCCGCACCCATTGTGAGCTTGGCCCCGATGCCGAACGCCTGCTTGAGCGCGCCATGCAACAGCAAGGACTCACCGCCCGCGCCCACGATCGCATCCTCAAAGTCGCGCGCACCATCGCCGACCTTGAAGGCGCCGATCAGCTGGCCGTCTCCCATCTGGCCGAGGCAATCCAATACCGCACTCTGGACCGCAGTTATTGGGCTTGAGGGGTGCGGATACCATCTAGTGTGATGTACGTCACATATCAACGATAACTCCAATGGCTCCTTCATTTGACAATAACGAGCTTTAGACATCCCCATAAACGAAAAATACCCCTTATAGCATCTCTAACATGCCTATAATTAGGTCTTTACACCTCATCTAGAGCTTGGGATCTGTTTTGTTTTCGGCCTGCGATTTCACAAAAAAAATGTTGACCCTAAATAAGCCTCGTTGTACATTCATGAGTGCCATCCATAGGGGAAGATTGCACAGCGCGATCGCGCGTTATTCCGCTTTTTCCGCCTCAAAATCCGGGCCTGAGCTCATCCATAGGTGGCAGGGTGTGTTTCGGGGTTCCGACGAGGCTGAAACTGCAAAGCGCAAAGCTCGCCGCGGCAATCACTTCTATCCGTCACAGGGCAAGCTGCCTGTTCCCGCTGAACACTGCTTTGCGGCAAAAGTTTTTTTAACTTGATGCCCAATTCGTGCGTCTAAAGGTGAGGACAAGCTGTTTGGGGAGCGGCTCGACCTTATACCTAGTAAATCTCTGTACCGTCGGTATCAGGCGGACAGGTCTGGAAGGAGATTCACTTTATGCGTTCTGATTTGGTTTTTGGGGCACTCTCTCACGTGTCCAATCGTTACCAGCTCTGCCAGCTTGCCAGCAAGGCAACCCGCATGCTGCATAAGCCGAACACCCGGTTGCAGGACACGACCAACGAGGTCCTCGTCCGCTTCCAATCCACTAACCCCGGCACTGTGGTGCAGGTCAATGTACCTGCGGCGCGGCCAATTGAAACTCGACGCGCGGCTTAGCAGCGTCGCCTGTATAATTGAGTCAGTTAAGCCAACATTTTCCGAGCGGCCATTTCCGCAAGCCTGATTGGCCGCTTTCACCCTGCGTTAAAGCCCTTCTTATTTACGTTTCGCTTTAGCACAGAGCTGCAACACAACCGCAACTCTTAAACCCCGCCTATTGCTCCTGGAGCACTTTCCCCTCTCGGGTCCCCCACTTACCCTTCCGCAGGTGAACATGACGATCGCCGAACTCAAAGAAAAAAACATCACTGAACTGAGCCGCATTGCGCGCACCCTGGAGATCCCGGGCGCCAGCGGCCTCCGCAAGCAGGACCTGATCTTCAAGATCCTTCAGGCCCAGAGCGAAAAAGAAGGCCACATCTTTGCCGATGGCGTGCTTGAAATCCTGCCTGACGGCTATGGGTTCCTCCGCTCTCCCGACTACAACTATCTGCCCGGCCCCGACGACATCTATGTCTCGCCCTCGCAGATTCGCAAGTTTGACCTCAAAACCGGCGATTCCATCAGCGGCAACGTCAGGCCTCCCCACGAAGGCGAGAAGTATTTCGCCCTGGTAAAGATCGAGGCCATAAATTTCGAGTCACCCGAAGAGACGCGCAACAAGATCCTCTTCGACAATCTGACTCCGCTCTATCCGCAGGAACGCATCAAGCTCGAGACCGTGCGCGAAGCCGTAAGTGGCCGCGTGATGGACCTGCTCACTCCGGTCGGCAAAGGCCAGCGCGGTCTCATCGTCGCTCCTCCGCGTACCGGCAAGACGATGCTCTTGCAGTCGCTCGCAAATTCCATCACAGCCAATCAGCCTGAAGTCGTCCTCATTGTTCTGCTCATCGACGAGCGTCCCGAAGAAGTTACTGACATGCAGCGCTCCGTGAAGGGCGAAGTCATCAGTTCGACATTCGACGAGCCGGCAGCACGCCACGTCCAGGTCGCCGAAATGGTCATCGAGAAGGCAAAGCGCCTCGTCGAGCACAAACGCGACGTTGTTATCCTGCTCGACTCCATCACCCGCCTTGCCCGCGCCTACAACACCATCGTGCCTCCATCGGGCAAAGTGCTCTCAGGCGGCGTCGACTCCAATGCGCTGCAGCGGCCAAAGCGATTCTTCGGCGCGGCGCGCAACATTGAAGAAGGCGGGTCCTTGACCATCATCGCCACGGCTCTCGTAGACACCGGCTCCCGTATGGACGAAGTGATCTTCGAAGAGTTCAAAGGCACCGGCAACATGGAAATCATCCTTGACCGCAAGCTCGTCGACAAGCGCGTCTTCCCGGCCATCGATATCCAGCGCTCCGGCACGCGTAAGGAAGAGCTGCTCATTCCCAAGGAAGATCTGCAGCGCATCTGGATTCTGCGAAAGGTCCTCAACCCGTTGTCGCCCGTCGAAGCGATGGAATTGCTCATCAGCCGCCTCGAAAAAGTCCGCAACAACGCCGAGTTCCTCGCCAACATGAACCAGCTGTAAGCTGTCGGGTGCAGCAAAGCGCCGTCATTCCGACCGGAGCGAAGCAAAGCGGAGGAACCCGCAGTTGCTTTTCTGCTAGCACAGCACAATTAGCATTCCAGCTCTGGGGTCTAGGTGGTACTGGTTTCCAGCAGCTGGCAAATGGCCGGGGCATAGTCCCCGGCCTTTGTGTTTTTACATTGCAATCATTCCGCCCAGATCGAACCGCAGCGAAGAAACCTGCCCTGAACATTTAGCTGAGGCACGCAAACAGGTGCCCCATCCAAGCTCCACTTGGGTGGGAAAGCACGAGGCCCAACCAGCCGCGGCTTTGATTTGCTCACATCTCACGCAGCGACATCCATGACCGCAGTTGCTCTTCGAGCCGACGCCCTCCCTTGCTTTCTCCCTCCCCCCTGGTGCATTGTGGACAGCAACCACCATGCGCTCCCCCGCCAAGCCCTGGGATGGCATCTCCAGCGCCCTCATCGCGCTCCTGCTCTTGCTCACGATTCATTCTGACGCACTCCCTCATCCGCAAGGCCGTCTCGCCGCACTGCCGCGCGTAACCCTTTGGGCCTGGGAACGCCGCGAAGACCTGCACGCACTCGACACGCGTCGCTTTGCCATCGCCTACCTCGACCAGACACTCACCATCGGCCTCACGGTGCATCCGCAACCCCGCCGCAATGCCCTCGTCTTTCCTGCATCCGCGACCCGCATCGCAGTGGTCCGCATAGAAGCGCCATCCGCGGCCATCCTCAACGATGAAAATCGCATCGATGCCGTTCAATCGATCCTTGCTTCAGCGCACGAGTCCGGAATAGCCGCTCTGCAAATCGACTTCGACGCCACCCGCTCGCAGCGTCCCTTCTATCGCGATCTGCTCACCGACCTGCGCCGTCAAATGCCCGCCAATCTTCCGCTCTCCATCACCGCCCTCGCCTCCTGGTGCAGCTGGGATAGTTGGATCCACGATCTCCCAGTCGACGAGGCCGTTCCCATGATGTTTCGCATGGAGCCCGATCATCGCCGCACTCCGCCGTCCGTCGACGACTTCCAGATCCGCGAACCGCTCTGCCGTACCTCAACGGGCGTTTCCACCGACGAACCGTGGCCATCCAACCTCGCCGGCAAGCGTATCTACGTCTTCCCCGACCATGGCTGGCGCAACAACCCGCCCAACGATCTCGCACGGAGACTCCCATGAGAACCCGCCTGCTCGCCATTGCCGCACTTGTAGCAGTTGTCCTCTTGTCCCCCATCGGCAACGTCGAAGCCTGCAGTCCCGGGTTTGAGGACGACGTTTTTGTCAGCACCACAGGACCCGATGACATCGCGTCCTTCGCCAAAGGCCAGCTTGGCATTCTGCAAGTTGGCTTTGACTCGAATGAGTACGCCGTCGCCTATCGTTACTTGAACGGCGGCAAGCTCTCCGACGCCGAACGCAGCATTTACGCTCCGACTACCAGCCAGCCACATATTGTCCTGGATTACCGGAATCTCACACCGGAACAGATCGCCGTTGCACAAAAAGAAGAGAAGGAAGCCCAGGAAAACGCACAACCCTTCGGCCAATGGCTTAGAGAGCGCGCGAAGTATATTCCCGAAGGCGCCCCCGGAGAACAGAAGCCAGTCTTCCCCACGAACTACGACGGCACGATATCCCTCGACGAAGGCTATCTCAACTGCCCCGACCCCGCATTTCAAAACGCAACGCTCACACTCACCAAACGTGCGGGTGAATGGGGCAAGCGGAGCCCTTCGCTTATCGACTGGATTCACGGCCAGGACGCAGTCTTTGCAAACTGCGCAAGCAAGATCGCTGTTATGCCCACGTCCGAGTCAGCCAGCAGCCCCGTTCTGCTCAAAGCCGACCGCGCTTACCAGATCGCCTCCGCAAACTTCTATGCAAAGCAATTCGACGAAGCCGCCCGCCAATTCGGTGCCATCGCTGCAGACGGCAGTTCGCCCTGGGCATCATGGGGCCCCTATCTCGCGGCTCGCGCCACTGTGCGCAAAGCCTTCGCCATGGGCAAAGCAACCAACCCCTATAGTGGCGACCTCGCCAGCTACGATGCGGACACAATGCAGCGCGCGCAGCAGATGCTGGAGTCGATTCTGCAGCAGCCAAACCCCAAGCCTTCGCGCTCCATCATTCAGAACGAGCTCAACTTCATCCGCATCCGCACCGAGCCCGAGCAGCGCGCGAAAGAGATCGGCATCGCGCTCGCCGGACCCGCGCCCGACGCCAACTTTGCGAACGACATCAGGGATCTCAACTGGCTTCTTCTAAAGCAGGTCAAGACTTCCAATCCGCCACCATTGCTCTCCTGGATCGCAGCATGGCGCGGAGGAGGAACAGGAGCCACAGCCTACGCCACATGGCAGCAAAGCCACACCCTCCCCTGGCTTGTAATGGCAATCGTCAAAGCCGACGCATCCGATCCGTTCGCTTCACAACTCATCGACGAAGCCGCAGAGATCCCGCCCGACACACCGGCCTACGACACCGTCTTCTTCCATCGTGTCCGTCTTCTCACCGCCCTCAAACGCACCGACGAAGCACGCGCTCTGCTCGACGCCGCCATTCCTCCGTTGCAGCGTCAGAAGCCCAGCTCCAACCTGAACGCGCTCCTGGGCGAACGCATGGCCGTCGCCCGCAACTTCAGCGAATTCCTCATCTACGCTCCTCGCTCCCCGCTTAAAAACGAATCGCAGGGAGCCTACGATCTGCAAGGCCAATGCAACGAGAGAGCGCGTGCCGAGAACCACGAGGCAGACTGCCCCGAACTCAAGCAACCGCAGTTCAACGAAGATGCCGCAATAGTGTTAAACCGACAAACACCCATCAATCTGCTCATCGAAGCCGTCAATTCAACAAGCCTGCCCGCCAACCTCCGGCAGAACATTGCCGTCGCCGCATGGACCCGGACCATCCTTCTGCAGGACTCAGCAAACGCCGCAAAGCTCTCGCCGTCGCTGCCCAAAGAGATCCGCGACACCGCCGGTTCCAGCATCGCCTTCCC
>NZ_JBARMD010000481.1:0-4169 GCF_049802275.1 Occallatibacter sp.
GTTCGGCCATGGCGATGCCGAGGGCGGTCTCAGGCTGTCGATGCCGGGGGGCACGCCGAAGGTGGCGCGGACTTCCTTGATCAGGGCGGCCTTTTCGAGCTTGGCTTCTTTAATAGATGGGAAGAACTCGGATAGTTCGGCGAGAGCCTGGTCGATGGCTTGCTGACGTTCGAGTGCCGCGAATCGGCGAGAAGCTGATTGGACAAGTTCCAGGTAGCTGCCTTTAGTTTTGCGCCACGGCTGCAGGACGCTCTTGTTGTACATCCAGTGGATCTCGCGGTCGAGCAGGACGGCGTGGGGCAGGTCGGTGATCTGGCGATCGAACCAGAGGTGCACACTGCAGATGGGCCAGTGCTCGAATCGGTCAACCTGGCGCGCTAGTTCTTCGCCGTGCGGCGCGGGAGGCATGTACGGTATCAACTTCTGCATCGCTTCGAAGGGCAATGCGATGACGAGAAATTCGGAGACGAGCGTGTCGGTGCGTGTGTGGATAGTCCACTGAGAAACGGCTTCGTCCCACTCGGCGGATTCAACGTTGGTGTTGAAGTGGATGGTTGAGCCGTGTTCTTCCAAGAATGATCTGGCCGCACCGTACAACTCGCTCAGGGGAACGGAACTCATGCCCATGGCGCCGGCCTCAGCGGAGTTCATGAAGAGCTCGCGGATGATCTTGGCCGCGTAGGGAACGGCGATGGTGTCAAGGTCGGCGTTGAGAGCACTGGCGATGACGAGACGCCAGAAGCGCTCGATTGCTCCGGAGGTTTGCTTGTTACGGACGAGCCAGGCGGAGAGCGATTCAGTTGAGTCGGCGGGAATGGGCCGCATCATCGCGCGGAATGCACGAGCAAGAGCAAATTTGTCGGCGCGGGTGAAGGCATGCGACGAGAGCAGTTTCGGCAGTCCGTGCAACGGGGCTGGAAGCGAAGATGGACCTAGTTTCGAGCGCCGTCCGCCGGGCTCGATCATGGTCATCTCTGTGGTCCAGTGGATTTTCTTTTCTACGCCTATGCGGCGATAGAAACCGATCAGGTTGGTGCAGCATCCGAAGAGTACGTGCTGGCAGTTGTCGATGACTTCGTTGACGCCTGGATGCAGGTAGGAGGAGGCGCGGCCGCCGAGGTAACTGCGGCGCTCGACGAGTTGCACGCGGTAGCCGGCTTCGGCGAGGGCGCAGGCTGCGCTCATGCCGGCTACGCCGCCGCCGATTACGGTGACGGTGTGCGGTTCGGTTTGTTGAGACGATACGTGCACGTGTTCCTCGAGGGCTTAATTTCAAGGGGAAGAATCAGAAGCAGATCCTTCGCTCCGCTTACCCCGCGACCGCTTCTCGTTCGCGGGGCCCCAAGCTGCTCCGCTCAGGATGACACGGTTTCATTCAGGTACGGTATGCTCCGCTCAGGATGACGCGGTCATAGAGATTTATCTCAGGGGGAGAGTCGTGCTACGGCAAGGCGGGCCATTCCGACTGCCAGGATTTCGAGTTTCTGGAAGGTTGGGACGCTGATGCGGTGCGAAAAAACGTCGTAGTCTGCGCGACGAATCCGTTTAAGCAAGCCGCGGTAAATCTTTACCAATACCCACAGCGCGGGGCGGCTCTCGCGGTCGATGAGCGGGAGCAGTTTGGCGGCGGACGCGTAGTAGGCTTCTGCGCGTGCACCGATGTCGGCGAGAAGAGCGCGTTCATTGGGGGTGGGTGGAGTTGTCTTGGCGCGATGCAGGATGGAGTCAAGTTTGACGTTGTGCGCGGCGAGGTCTTCCAGGGGCAGGTAGACGCGGCCGCGTTCTGCGTCTTCTGACACGTCGCGAAGGATGTTGGTGAGTTGGAAGGCTACGCCGGTTTCTTCGGCGAGTTTTTCAGCGGCGGGATCGGTGTAGCCGAAGATGCGAATGCAGACGAGGCCTACGACGGATGCGACGAGGTAGCAGTACTGGTAGAGGTCAGCGAACGTTGCGTAGGTGTCGGGAGCGTCGCCGGGATTTGTTTTCAGGTCAGAGGTGGTGCCGGCGATGAGTTCGTCGAGGAGGCTGAGAGGGATGTTGAAGCGCTGGGTCGCATCGTGGACAGCCATAAACACGGGATCGTGTGTTGCGCCGGTTTGCGAGGCGCTGCGCCATGCGGCTTGCCACTGTTCGAGGTTCAAGAGGCGCTGTCCGCGGGGAATGCTCTCGTCATCGGAGAGGTCGTCGGCTTTGCGCATGAAAGCGTAAATAGCGCAGATGGCATTGCGGCGCGGCTCGGGAAGGGCGACGAAGGCGTAGTAGAAATTCTTGGCTTCCCGTTTGGCGATGGCCCTGCACGTTGCGTATGCCGAGTCCAGTGTGATCGCTTGCGTCATTGCCTGGGTCATCACTGGGTTCTGGCCGCTTTCCCTTTCGGTCCCAAACGCAGGAACGGTAGAAATTTTCCGCTCACGGCGCGCAGTGCAAGTTGGAACTTGATTCGCCTGGAAATTGCCGGGCGGGCGCTGAGCACATCATAATCTTCGCGCTCGATGGCGTTGAGGATTTCGAGACCGCCGCGGCTGAAGAGATCGAGATCGACCGCCAGATCGCGGTCGACCATGTGGATGAGGGGCAGGCCCTCGTAGAAGAGGCTACGCGCATAGTCGACTTCGTGCTTGAGGAGCGCGCGGAATTCGGGGGTCGCAATTCCCTTCTCGATTGTCGCGTCGGTTACGTCAAAGCGCTGCATGTCGTCTTGCGGAAGGTAGACGCGGTCTTTCAGGAAATCTACGCGGACGTCCTGCCAGAAGTTCGCGAGTTGCAGTGCCGAGCAGGTAGCGTCAGAGAGCTTGAACCGCTGCTCGTCCGTGTAGCCGCATGTGTAGAGCACGAGACGGCCCACGGGGTTTGCCGAGTAGCGGCAGTAGCCCAGCACATCCTGCATAGTTGCGTAGCGGGTGACGACCTGGTCCTGCCGGAAGGCGGTGAGCAGATCGGCGAAGGGCTCTTTGGGAATCGAACACGTGCGGATGGTTTCAGCCAGCGCGACGAAGACGGGATGGCGCGCGCGGCCTGCGTAGCAGGCATCGAGTTCGCGGCCCCATAAGTCGAGAAGAGCCACGGACTGTTGGGTGTTGCCTACTTCGTCGCCTAGATCGTCGGAGACGCGGCAATAGGCGTAGATGGCGTGGAAGTGCGGGCGAAGGCGTTCTGGAAGGAACCAGGTTGCGACGTGGAAATTTTCGTAGTGGGTTTCGGCGAGGTGCTTGCACCAGGCGCGGGCTTCGGTGAGGGTGGGGGCGACGTCGGGGATTCGATAGCTTGCCGGGAGGGCGGACCAGCCGAGGGCGAGGAGGGCCTGTTGCTCTGATTCTCCTTCGGCTATTTGTTGTGGTTGCGCCACGGTTCCCTCAGGGGCTAAAGCCCTCTTAATTTTATTGCGTTTTGCGGCATGACTGAAGTCATGCCCTGATACATACCTTTGTTCGAGACGGTCGAGCGGTTGCAGTACGACTGGGGATCCTGACTACGAAAGGCAACCGCAGTCATGCATGGCGCTTTGCGCCATCCAAAACCATGAAAATCGGATGGGATCGGTGCTTTCCCACCCTTGCTGCGCAAGGATGGGGCACCCAGTTTTGATCGAGGTATGAGAATTTTCAGGGCAGATCCTTCGTTCCACTCAGGATGACACTTTCGTAAAGCATGCACGCGTCTTCACGGGACGATTGCGGTTTTGATTTCGCTGCTGCGGTTCATCAGCTTCTCAAAGACGCGATTGAGTTCGTAGAGGTGAGCGTGGCCAGTGATGAATGCGCCGGCCTGGAATCGGCCGCTGGCAATGAGGTCGAGAGATTTGCGACACATGGCTGGTGTGTGATGAAAAGTGGCGCGCAGGGTGATGTCGCTGTAGTGGATGCGATTGGTGTCGAGCGAGACATGGGTGCCGACGGCGCATCCACCGAAGAAGTTGACCGTGCCACCTTTGCGCACCATCTCCACGGCTTCTTCCCATGCTTCGGGGACGCCCACAGCCTCGATGGCTATGTCGACGCCGCGATTCTTCGGCGTAAGTGCGCGGGTTTCGCGGATGGCCTTGCGGATGCTGCTGGTCTGAATGACGTGAGCGGCACCGAGCTGGCGCGCGGCTTCAACCTGACCATCGTGCTTGACGATGGCGATGACTTCGCAGCCGGCGAGCGCGGCCACGTGGAGCATCATGAGGC
>NZ_JBARMD010000482.1:0-2461 GCF_049802275.1 Occallatibacter sp.
TTGGCGGAGGGAGAGGGATTCGAACCCCCGGTACCCTTTCAGGTACAACGGTTTTCAAGACCGCCGGTATCAACCGCTCACCCATCCCTCCGCTGGGGAAAGGCCACTATCCGTCAGTTTACCGCACCTTGACCTTTGCAGGCTCAGGGCAAGGTTGCAATTCAGTGTCCCACAGTTCTGATGGTACCCAGCAATTGCTGTGCTTCGCAGAAACGGGACTCCCGAGGCCTTGACTCTGCTCGCACACCCGACTGCCGAGCGACCCTGTTTCAACCCTGATCACCCAGCGCTTCACGAACAGCCTTGTAACCGTTCAGCAGAAAGCTGCAGTCTATCCCGACGGCAATCAAGTCAAACCCTGCCTCCGCATACACCTTCGCCTTCTCTGCCGTTGCCGAGAAAATCCCACATGGCTTTCCGGCACCCCTGCACAGCGCCTGCACCGCGGCAATACTCTCCACCACATGCGACGAATCCACTTCTCCCGGGACCCCGAACGATCCGCTTAGATCGTATGGACCGATCACCACGGCATCCACGGCCGCGTGCGTCACAATCGCCTCCGCATTCTTTACTCCGGCCACGGTTTCAATTTGCACGATGATCGCGTAATCCTGCGTTCGCAGACACTCTGCAAAACGCGACCCGTACCCTTGCGCACGCCCAATTCCAATGCTCCGTTCTCCGCGCGGCGGATAAAGCGCAGCACGCGCAATCTCGTCTACCTCGGCCGCTGACGATACCTGCGGCAGAATAATCCCATCGCAGCCAATATCGAGAAATCGCTTGATTGCCGTCGCCGATCGGTCTGGCAGCCGCACAAACGTGGGTGACCCCACCGCGTTTACCGCGCAAGCCGTCGCTGCGCTTATTTCGTTGAAGCATCCATGCTCCCCATCGATCCACAGCCAGTCAAAACCCGCGAGCCGCGCGATCTCCACAATAGCCGGATGATCAATCGTCACGATTGTGCCCAGCTTCATGCCGCCCGATTGCAGCCATGCCTTCGCATCCATCCGGCACCCATTCCTCTGTTTCGATTTCCAATCATTCCAGACGCAGCATTGGGCGCGATCGCCTTGGCAACGCCGTGGTAATTTCACTGACTTTACTCAGAGCGTAGCGAACCGCACTCACGAGAACCGCCGTTGAACTTATTTTGCCTTCACGGGTCCCGCCGCCCTCACTCCCTCGCCCCCGGCATCAGATACTCATAACTGACAAACGCCACCTTTGTGCTGTCAGGCGACCACGATGGCACATTGTTCGTACCCTGTCCGCCAAATAGCTTCGCCAGCACCTTCACCTTCTTGTCCGCAAGCGACATCACATTCAGGCTCACATCTTTGTCTGGTGGATGCCCGGTCACATCCTTATCAAACGCGACAAACGTCATCCATTTCCCATCCGGCGAAATGTGCGGAAACCAGTCATTCGTCTCCTCCGTGATCACCTGCTCCTGCTCACTTCCATCCGGATGCATCCGCCAGATTTGCATGTGTCCGGTGCGCTCCGAATTGAAATAGATCCACTGTCCGTCCGGCGAATACTCGGGGCCGTCATCCAGCCCTGGCGCGGTCGTCAGGCGCTTTTCCTCGCCGCCATTCACTGGAACCGAGTAGATGTCAAAGTTATCTCCGCGCTGACCGACGAACGCCAGCGTTGCTCCATCCGGAGACCAACCGTGCCAGTACGATGGTCCCACTGGCGTGATCTTCTTCGGTGTGCCACCCGCGATCGGCAGCGTATACACCAGCGACTTGCCCATCTCTGTCGAGTCGCTGATCGCCAGCATGGTCCCATCCGGCGAAATTCCATGATCGTTGTTGCATTTCACCTGCGGATCAGTAGGAATGCGTACCGGCTCACTACCGTTCACCGCCAGCCGATAGATCCCTCCCTCCTGGTTGAACAAGAAGTAGGAGCCATCGCGCGACCAGTTGGGCGCCTCAAAATGCGCCTGTGCTACGTACGCGACTCGCCGATCCGCCGACGCAACCGGCACCGTCTCGAGCGTGCTGTAAAGCACTGGCTTCTCGTTGGTCTGTGCGAGTGCCTCCACCTTCACATTCGAAAACACCGCCGTCTCCGTCGCATCCTTATCGTGCGCGGAAACCCCTATCCCCACGTAAAACGGCCCATCCAAAACCAATTTCGCCGACGCGCCCGATGGCTCCAGCTTGCCGTCGGGGCCTGAAACAAACGCATAGAAATAGTCTCCGCGCTTTTCCAGCCGCACCCGTTTCGGTCCGGTCACGTTTGACTGCACTTCGTGATCGTCTGCGCCGGCCGCATCGCGAAACTGCAGCGACGTCAGCCCCTCGCCATGTCGCACAATATCCACCGCGGGCGAGTTCCCATCCAGGCTCTGCCGGATCATCAGAACCGCCTTGCGATGAGGATTTCCCTTGTCTCCTACGAACGCAATATCCGCCGAGATCGCCAGATCCCCGCTCATCTT
>NZ_JBARMD010000483.1:0-2336 GCF_049802275.1 Occallatibacter sp.
CGAGCAACCGCCGAAGCAAAGCGATGCTGCGCGTGAGGGAGTTCTCCGAGACCGCGGTGTCGCCCCACACCGCGTTCAGCAGTTCTTCTTTGGCGATCAGCTTTTGAGGATTGTGCAGCAGGAACAGGAGAACCCGGAACGCCTTCGGTTCGACCGGGATCACCTCTCCCGCCTTGATGAGACGGAATTCCCGCTCTCGAACTTCTACGTCGCCAAAACGAAAGACGGATTCCTGAGTGACCAGCATCGTGCAACCTTCCACGTTCTGAGGTTGACCTCCAAGGGTATTCACTTCCGCCCCAGCGTCAGGGCGTAGATCTCCCTCGTACCCGCGTCGCGCAGCATAATCGGATTCTCGTCTGGATCGAATCCTACCCAACCGTAGATCCAGCCAGTGGGGCGAAGGCCCGGAAGATCTGCGATGCGTTCTGGTCGCCCTCCCTCCACCGAAATGCGATAGATGACTTGGCGATTCTCATCCAGTGAGCCTAGGAAATAGATCGAACGACTATCTCTCGACCAGGAGGCCCAGTTTCCCGATCCAGACTCTGTCAAGAGTATCTTCCAGTTGTTTGTCTTAAAGTCGTAAACTTCAAGGCCGTCCGTTGCGGGATATGGGTTGGTCAGACAGGCGATATATCGTCCGTCCGGCGACCACCTCGGCGACCAGGCTCGCTTTGGTGGGCGAGGAAGATACGAGATCTTGTGCGTCGCTAGGTCTACGATTCTCAGCTCAGTTTCCGTCCTGCCTTCGTCAGAAGGTGTCCAATACGCCAAGCTCTTGCCATCTGGCGACCATGTCGGATCACTCTCCTCCGCTCTGTCGGCGGGCAGGATTCGGACCGGAGTACCGCCCTGTGATGACACAACATAGATTTTCGAACGCCTGCCTGATTGGCCATTTGGAGGATAGTCCACGAAACTGATCTGGCTGCCATCAGGCGACCAGCGCGGGATTTCCGGGTAGGCCATAGCCTCTGCAATTTCCTGGACCCCCGTTCCGTCCTTGTTTGCCCTCCAGAGAGTTCGACCTGGAAACGACGCGTATGCGACATACCTGCCCTCACGCGAGAAACTTACTTCATCGGCGGATATGCCGCCCAGGAAAGGTTCCACTTGCCCGGTTTGGCGGTTGTAGCGGACAAGTTCTCCCCGGTTTATGGTGCCCTTGATGAATATCTTCTGCCCATCGCGAGAAGGTACTACTGGTGATCCCCACCCTACTGTTCCCCACGTTATTGGGCCAGACGTCAATTGAACAGGCCGAGGATCAGGCTTCCGTACCCATGCATGTCGCTCATCGAGAGCCCATAATTGAAACGCCGGGAACCCACTCCTCTCGGACGAGCTTGCAGACAAGAAGAGAAAGAAATCACGTTCGGGGGTCCAGCCTCCGCAACCTTTGAGGTCATCAGGATGCCAGCCTGCCAGAATCTCATGAAGGTTGGAGCCGTCCGGTGACATTTCCATAAGCCTTCGTGGGCCCCAGTTAAACCGAATTCTGGTGCCGTCCGGTGAATATGCAAACTGGTATGCGTGATCGGGTCCCTCCATAACGCGAATCAAATGCGCTTCTCCTCCGGCACTCGGAATGGTGAATATCTCCCGCTTTGGAGTGGTATAGATCACTTGCTTACCGTCAGCCGACCATGCAGCGTTCCACCCGCGAGTCAGGAACCGAACGGGGCTTCCGGACGTTCCAACCACCCAGATGTCGGTTAGCTGGTCCTTCGAATCCTGGTGACCCCAGGCGAGAAGGCTCGAACCATCGGGAGAGAGCGGGCCAATCCCGGATTCAAACCCCGGTTTAGAGTTCGGAATACTGATGGGGATGGTTGTGATATTACCCCCGGATATTGGCACCTCCCCGAACGCGGCGGGATGCAGGTCCATGTAGATTCTGCTCGCGTCCGCTCCAAGGATCCACTTGTCGAAACGTGGGTCATTGGTGATCCGCAAAGTTTCAGTTATTCGTGGCGGCGTCGGCTGGTGGATCGTATACCAAACGAAGGCGGCGGCTGAAAGCACGACGATGGAGACTACCGCAATCAATCTCCAGCGCCGGCGGCGCAGCCAACTGCGAGGCGGTGTCTGCAGCGAGGCTGCACCTGAGATCGGCACTACCTCCGCAGCTTGGTGCGATGCTGCGGTTCCTTGAATCCTGCTGGAAGCGTCCGCCGACTCTTCGATTTCTACCGGGCAGATCAACCGGTAGCCCACCGTCGATACCGTCTCTATGAAATGGGGTTGGTGCGTGTCCTCACCGAGCAACCGCCGAAGCAAAGCGATGCTGCGCGTGAGGGAGTTCTCCGAGACCGCGGTGTCGCCCCACACCG
>NZ_JBARMD010000484.1:0-25173 GCF_049802275.1 Occallatibacter sp.
CGTTTGGGCGAAGTTGCGCTGGTGCCTCATTCTTCGCCGATCGCTTCGAGCGGGCAGCTCTTTCTGAACACGTTGTTCGATGAGAATGCGGCTTCGCATATTGCGCTGGGGCAATCGTATTCGTCGACGGTGCGCGACGGGGACAAGCTCAGCAAGGAAGAGCTTGCGGCAAAGGGCGCGAACGAAAGCCTGATTCATGTGGACTGGATGATCGGGTCGGACAAGCTGGACATCGATGGCGTGACGAGTTCGGGTGTCGAAGAACCGCTGATGCGTGGCGGGGAATGGGTGTAAGACCATCTTCGTTGACGGAGACCTGTCATTGGGAACCCCGGTGTGAGGTTTCGTGCTTTCCCACTCATGACGCAGAAGACGCGTCATGAATGGGGCACCCAGTTGATAAGACGGAACCAGGGCCAAACTTCTCGCGGTCGGGCGAGGGAGACAAATGGGAAAGATCGGAATTATAGGCGCGGGCAGCGTCGGCGCGACGATTGCGTACGCCGCGCTGATTCGGGGAGTGGCGCGGGAGATCAGCCTCTTTGATATCGCGCGTTCAAAAGTGGAAGCCGAGGTACTGGACCTGAACCACGGGCTGCTGTTTGTGCCGCAGGCCAAGGTCGACGGCAGCGACGATGTGGAGATATTGCGCGGAGCAGACATCGTGGTGATGACTGCGGGCGCAAAGCAGAAGCCGGGACAGACACGCATGGACCTGGCAGAGGCGAATACGCAGATCTGCGCCAAACTTCTGCCAGACGTGGTGCGCGTCGCTCCGGATGCGTTGCTGCTGATGGTCACGAATCCGGTGGATGTGGTGACCGAGGTGGCGTTGAAGCTGACAGGGTTGCCTTGGCATCGCGTGGTGGGATCGGGGACAGTGCTCGATAGCTCGCGGTTTCGATACCTGGTCGCGAGACATTGCGATGTCGCGGTGCAGAATGTGCACGCGTATATCGCGGGCGAACATGGCGACTCGGAGATTCCGCTGTGGGCGAGCGCAACGATCGGCTCGATCCCTTTGAGTCAATGGAGCGTGGATGGGCATGGACAGCTGACCTCGGCGGACAAGGACGCCATCGTGAAAAACGTGAAGGAAGCGGCCTACCAGGTGATTCAGGGCAAGGGCGCAACGAATTATGCGGTAGGGTTGGCGGTGTGCAACATCCTCGAAGCGATTTTGTTCGATGAGCGGCGCGTGCTACCCGTTAGCGGATTGCTGCGCGGGTTCAGAGGCATGGAAGACGTCTGCCTCAGTCTTCCGCGGATTGTGGGGCGCGGCGGGATTGAAGCGCCGCTGCCGATTCCAATGACCGTAGACGAGGAGAGCGGACTGCGGGAAAGCGCGGAACGCATTCGCTCCGCGGTGCGGGGACTAGGATATTAGAGCGGCATTCAGAGGACATCAAAGGATGGCATCGTTTGAAAGCAGAAGCGGAATGTCCCGGCCGAAGCGTGTGTACCGGCTCAGCCCGTGGATACGCCTGTTCGCGGCGGCGTTTCTTGTATTCAGTCTGCTCGGTTTGTTTGGCCTGCTGTGGAGTCAGCACGCAGGAGTGCAGGGACGCAACCCAGCCGAGATGGTGGAGTGGGCGGCCATCACGCTCTTTGCGGTGTGCTGGGCGATCTATGTCTTCGGCGCCGTGATTGTGCTGTCGGAAAATGCGATTGAGAAGCGAACGCCGCTGAAAACAGACAGCCTGCGGTTTGCGGAGATTCGGGGACGGCGCGAGACGGTGCATCGGAACTTCGATGGGAGCTACATCCGTTATCTGCAGGTGGTCCCGCGCGATTCCCTGCTGCCATTGATCAGGTTTCAGAAATTCTACGTGTTCGATGCTGCGTTCTATGCGTGGTATGACGAGTTGCCGGATCTGGACAGCATGGACCGGGCGAATCAGGGATTCGGAACTCGAGCGAATGTGAAGTGATTCGTGATCTTCGGAAGATTGCTCTGGTCCGGAGAGGATGAGATTTTACGGTGTCCGGTGTCACGCGCAGCTCATTGGGCGGGCCGCAGCTCGAATTGGTAATCGCTGTAGTCGATCGCGACGACCGTCTTTCCGAAAAACATGCTGCTGGATTCGGCGCGGGCGTGGGTAGCCATTGTGTAGCCCTGCATGGTTGCGTAGCGGCGCATCATTGTTGTGGTTCCGGCAAAGATGGAGGGGTCTTTGGAAGCGATGCCTTCAACTTCGACGAGTGCGTGGGTCTGGGCATCCACCCAGATTGTGCCGTCGATCATGTTGGGCGCCTTGTGGCGGGGCGTGATGGCAAGGGCAACGCAGGCGTGGTCGTCGATCGACTGCGTGACGTTGGGCTTGAGATGCATCTCGTAATTCGCCGAGTTGAACCAGGATTGTGCGACCTTGGCAGGATTGTTGATGACTTTTTCGTTGTCGAGGAGCGGCTGCAAGCCAACTCTCTGAATTAGCGATGAGCCGGATTTTGAGAGGATGACATAGTCCTTGCCGATTCCCTTCTTGTAGGTCATCTTCACTGTCATCTCAGCGGCAGGGTGAGCCTGGTCGCTGCCGCGAAAGACGGCGTAGTGCTCTATATCAGTGAAGCTGAGGACGTTGTCGAAGCGGGCCTGGTTGGCGGCGTCGAGATCGCGGATGATGGCGGATTCATCGGGCTGCTGAGAGGGTTGCGCGGCTGCGGAGAGCATGGCCCCGAGGATCGTCGTTGCGAAAAATTGACCTGCTCGAAGATGCATAGTTCCATCTCGCTCAACGCATGACGCTATGGAAATTATCGTGCCTTCGGAGGAGCCCGGGTTGGTCTGAGTGTGTGGCACTTTCGAATCAGTGCCGTATATGAAAGTCCCACATCTCTAAATCGAGGTGTCGGGAATAAGAAAGAAGCAAAAAGCAGGTCCTTCGCGCCGCTTACCCCACTGCGTCGGGCCCCAAGCGTGGTCGCTCAGGATGACATCTCTTTCGAGCAACAGATATCCCTACACGCAACTGGATGGTTGCGAGTTAGAGGCCGGCTCGGGTTTCTGCGGCCATGTAGTCGACTACAGCTTTCAAATCGCCTTTGCTCTCCTCGAAGACCTTGAGCTGGCGGTCGGCGCCGGTGCCGTTCTGCATGATCTTGCGGATGCCGTCGATGGCTTCCCTGCTGCCGAGTTCGTCCACTTCCCTGTCGATGAGAACCAGGTATTCCTCGAGCAGATCTCGCTCAGGCACTTCTGCCTGGCGGCCGAAGTCGATGAGTTTCCCATCGAGGCCATACCGCACAGCTCGGAATTTATTTTCCATCAGCAGTGGGCGCGCGTACTGGCGGAAATCCTGATTGGCGGCGTGGAGACGGTAAAGGTAGGCCGCAGTGGCCTGGATGAGCGCGGCGATGGCAACGGTTTCTTCAGCCCGCAATGGGATGTCGCAGGCGCGGACTTCGACGGTGTTGAAGAATGGATGCGGGCGGATGTCCCACCAGATTTTCTTGGCGTTGTCGATGCAGTTGGTGCGGACCAGCAGGCTGACGTAGTTCTCAAATTCGGAGTAGCTGGAGAAGGCGTCAGGAATTCCCGTGCGGGGAAAATTTTCAAACACCTTCGCACGATAGCCCTTGTAGCCGGTGTTGAGGCCGAGCCAGAAAGGCGAGTTGGTGGCGAGCGCCATGATGTGCGGCAGAAAGTAGCGCATCGAGTTCATAATGCGGATGGCGGCTTCGCGATCCTCGATGCCCACGTGCACATGAAGACCAAAGATGAGGTTGGCGCGGGCTACGAGTTGGAGATCCTTCACGACCTGGTGATAACGCGGGTCAGGATAAATCTCCTGGGTCCGCCAGTCGGCGAAGGGATGAGTGGCGCCGGCTACGAGTACGAGATCGTGTTCGCGGGCTAGCTTGATCATTTCGCGGCGCAGTTCATAGATGTCTTCACGGGCCTCGTCGATATTGCGGCAGATGCGGGTGCCGACTTCGACGACGGAGGTATGCATCTCGGCCTTGACGCGCTCCTGCAGGCGCATCTTGCCTTGCGCGAGCATCTCGGTCTGTATGTGGGAGCGCAAATCGCGCGTGACCGGATCGATGGTCTGGTATTCCTCTTCAATGCCGAGAGAGAAGGAGGGGCGCATGGGATGACCTCAGGACTGCGTGTGGCAATTGTAAAGCCGCAGTTCAAAGTTCTGAGTTCGTAGTTCGAAGTCGGCGGGCATACAATCCTGCGCGTGAGAGAAATGGCGTTTCAAGATCGGCTGGAGGCAGGGCGGGTTCTGGGGGAGCTTGTCGCCAAGCTGCCCGACTTGAAGGATGGTGTAGTGCTGGGGCTGGTGCGGGGCGGCGTGCCGGTGGCGTATGAAGTGGCGCGGGCATGCGGGCTGCCGCTGGACATTTTAGTCGTGCGCAAACTGGGGGTGCCGGGGCAGGAAGAGCTGGCGATGGGCGCGATTGCGAGCGGCGGCGGCGTGGTGCTGAATGAGTACATCGTGCGGTCGTACCATGTCTCGGAAAAGAAGCTCGAGCATGTGATTGCCCGCGAGACACAGGAGATGGAGCGGCGCGAGAAGCTGTATCGCGAGGGCCGACCTGCGGTGGATTTTACGCAGCGGCTTGTCATTCTTGTCGACGACGGGCTGGCAACGGGGGCAAGCATGCGGGCAGCGATTCGAGCGGTAAAAGGGCGGGCGGGACGGGTGATAATCGCCGTTCCGGTGGGGGCAAAGAGTACGTGCGAGGAACTGGCGCAAGAGGTTGATCATGTGATCTGCGCAAGGATGCCGGAACCGCTGGACGCGGTCAGCCTTTTCTATCGGGAATTTGGACCGACCAGCGACGAGGAGGTTAAGGCGCTGATAAGCCGGCCAATGAGCATAGGGATGGGAAATTAAGAATTCCAACACATTCGCCTTTTGTTCGCCTTTAGTGTAGGATGAACTTGGGCGATGAATCTCTTTTCCCAACTTGCGGCGGAGCCGACGCATGAGGAGATCTACCCTGGCGCGGTGTTGATGCGGGGTCTTGCGCTCGAGCAGGATGCCGAGTTTTTTGCCGCCGTGGAGCGCATCGTTGCGGCCGCGCCACTTCACCATGCGACGACTCCCAGCGGACTGCCGATGTCGGTGATGGTGTCGGACTGCGGCACCCCCGAGGCATTTCGGCGGCGCTGGGGTCCCCGTCGACAGGTCCTGGTCGATGGAGATGCTCGCAGGGATCCGCAGAATCCGAGTGTGCGGCGGATGTGGCCGCCGATGCCGCGCGTCCTTGTAGATTTTGCGTTGCGCTGCGCGGTGCGGTCGGGGTTTCCGCAGTTCCGCCCCGATACATGTCACATCAATCGCTACCAGGCGGGGACAAAACTGGGGATCCATCAGGATCGGCATGAGATTGATTTGCACCAGCCGATCGTGTCGATCTCACTGGGGCTGGAATGCATATTTCTCCTCGGCGGTTTCCAGCGGACTGACAAGACGAAGCGCATTCTGCTGGAGCATGGAGATGTGATCGTGTGGGGAGGACCCTCGCGCATGCGCTTTCATGGCGTGCAGCCGCTGAAGCCGGGACATCATCCGCTGACGGGGCCGTATCGGTATAACCTGACATTTCGCAAGGTGGCGTGAAGAAACCGGACTGAAGAGCGCGGAGACGCAGGAAAGATGGCGTTGACTTGCTGGCATGCGCGGACGTCTTGCCCGATTTCGGAGGGGGGCACTATGCTGCGGAGTATGAGATCACAACAGATTCTCTCTGCGGCGGTTCTGACGGCCGCCCTGGGGTTTGCACCGACTTTCGAATGGAGTCAACAACCCGCCGTCAGCCAGGACGAGGGTGTGAAGCACGACATGAAAGCTGCCGGGAATGAAACCAAGGATGCGGCCAAGGCCGCCGGGCAGGGCGTAGAGCAGGGCACCACAAAGGCTGCGCATGCCACGGCGAATGGAACCAAGAAAGCGGCGAACGCTACTGTTGATGGCACCACAAAAGCTGCACACGCGACCGCAGATGGAACAAAGAAAGCTGCGAATGCTACAGCCGATGGCACCACAAAGGTCGCTCACGCAACCGCAGGTGGAGCCAAGAAGGTGTGGGACAAGACCAAGAGCACGCCCAGCGGTGCGGTGCACGGGGCTAAAGAAGGCGCGGAGGAGAAGACGGACTGATTCGCTCGGACGATCGGGGCGAGTCCGATGTGTAGTCATTGATGACTTTGGTCGCAATCGAATGAGGGAAATTCGTAACAGCCTGGTTACCAGAGAATCATCGGATTACATCAGCGCGGGTGTAGCGTAAGAGGCACTCCATCGCTCGGAAGGCCTCAGGATGACAGCTTCGACGAGATCCGCACCAAATACTCTCCTGCTGCTGTGCAGCACGGCGGCGATCGCGATGACATTCACCGGCTTGTTGTTTCTGATCGCGACACGCCTACTCAGCATATTTGCTCACGGCGAGAGATTCGTCGGTGAGATCGACGCGATCTCTATCGCGCTCATCTTTGGCGGAATCGCCGTCGCTCTCAAGACGATCGAAATCCGGCTCAGAGTGGAACAAGATTCCTCAATGGACTGATCCGGCGGGCACGGCTGTTCAATGTTGGGATCGCGATCTCCCACTCATGCGCAAACCACGCGCATGGAATGGGACGTCCGGCGGTTAGAAAGACCCACTGCAGCTCCTTCATTTCCCGCCGGACGTTCAGATGACACCGATCGACGGTCAGAGGATCCCCGGTCTCGACTCGCAAAGTCAGGTGATTTTCGCGCCGGCCTTCGACGGTTTGTTTGGCGCGGACTTTTTTGCTGCGGTCTTCTTCTCGGCGGACTTCTTTGCGGGAGGCTCGGCGGGAGTGCCGGAGAGGAATGTTGACCAGCGAAGTTCTTTGGGCGGCTTCGGCGCGCCTTGTGCTTTGGAGATGGCGAGGTCGGCTACTTCTTTGATGATCCAGTCGAAATTGGCCTGGCCTACGGAGTGGAGATCGGCGTCGGGGGCGGGGTTCATGAAGTCTATGGCGTAGGGGACGCCGTCTTCTACAGCGAACTCAACGGTATTGAGGTCGTAGCCTAATGCGCGGCACAGGATGAGCGCATCCTTCTCGACGCGGGCGAGAAGCTTGGGATCGTACGCCGGCGGATTCTGGAGGTAACGCTCGTGATGCGGCTTGCGCGGGTCGTATGGCATGATGTGGACTTTGCTCTGGCCGACGACGTAGCAGCGGAAGTACTCGTTGAACTCGACGGCTTTCTGGTAGAGCATGCAAAGGTCGCGCGACTGGTCGTAGGCCGCGAAAAACTCGGGGCGATTGTGGATGTGATAAACGTCGCGCCAGCCGCCGCCATCGACGGGCTTCATGAATCCATGCTCTCCGACGTAGGCGAAGACCTTGTCCCAGTTGAGCGGGTACTCGAGGTTGCGCATGGAACGGTCGGTGGTGCCTTCGGGGTGCTTCTTGTGCGGCAGGATAACCGTGGGCGGGACGGCTACGCTGAGCTTGGCGGCGAGGGAATAGTTGAAAAACTTGTCGTCGGCTGACCACCAGAAAGGGTTGTTGATAATGACGGTTCCATTGAGCGCAGCATGCTTGAGAAAGGCGCGGTAGAAGGGGATGTCGTGCGAGATGCGATCCACGATGACGGCGTAGGGGGCGGGTTTGTCGAGGTGCACGGCGCCGGTTTCAACGAATTCTGCCTCGACGCCCGGGATATTGCGGGCATTGATATGTTCCACGAGCGCGCCGGGAAAGCTGTTTTCCATGCCGAACAGGACGCCGATCTTCTTCATCCGTAGACCTCCGGGCGCGGTGCGACAGGATGCCGCAAAGCCCAAAACGATGTGAACAGTGTACGGCAGGGATTTGGCTGGTGGCTTCCATGTGTCGGCCGGCGCAGCACAGAGTGGAAAACCCGTTCTTTTTCAGGCACAGAGCGCGCCAATTCACCATTGGTTCACGCGTCTTTCACCGGTTGGTGACAGCGCCTAGTTAGGCTCGGCGCATCATGAGAAACATATCCAAGTTCATTCTTGTGGTAGGCCTATGGGTTGCACTTTTGGGCACGACAGCCAAAGCGCAATATGAGGATGGAAGCCTGACGGGCACTATCCATGACGCAACCGGCGCGGTGGTAACGAACGCTGCCGTCATCGTAACGAACGCAAACACTGGCATTGCGACGAAGGTGACGACGAACGGATCAGGCGATTACGAGGTACCGTCGCTACGGGTGGGCACATATGGGATCAAGGCCGAGGCACCGGGGTTTATGCCGGTCGAGGCGAAAAACATATCGATCGCCATTGGCGCCCGAGTGCGCATCGACTTGACGCTGAAGGTGGGAGAGGCGACAACAACAACAGTCGAGGTAAGCGATGTAGCGCTGCAGGTGGAAACGGAGACGAGTGAGCGCGGACAGACGATATCGGGCTACCAGACTGAAGCATTGCCCCTGGTGAGCCGGAATTTCTCTGATCTGCTGGGACTGGTGACCGGTTCGCGGCAGGCACCTACAGCGGCGACGACAAGCTCAATCAGCAGCCTGGTTCGCCAAGGCGCATACAACGTGAACGGCCAGCGCAGCATGTTCAACAATTACCTGCTTGATGGGATGGACAACAACGCATACGGCGAGAGCAACCAGGGTTTCGACAACCAGATTATTGCTATCGCTCCGGATTCGGTGGCGCAGTTCAACGTGGTGACGAATAACGAAAGCGCCGAGTATGGGCGGTCGTCTGCTGCGACCGTCAACGTGGCGTCTTCGAGCGGCACGAATAATTTCCACGCAATAGCCTATGAATTCCTGCGCAACACCGTTTTCAACGCAGCGGGATTCTTCAAGCCAAATGTGGTGAGCAATACCGGGACGACGGTTCCATTCCAGAAGCCGACGCTCAACCGCAACCAGTTCGGAGGAAATTTCGGCGGACCGATCATCAAGAACAAGCTGTTCTTCTTTCTTGATTACGAGGGCTTCCGGCAGGTGTTGCGGCCTCTCTATGTGTTGACGCTGCCTACGCAGAACGAACTCAACGGAAATCTGGTTGTGCCAGTCCGCAATCCTGTTACAGGTGCTGTGTATCCGGCAGGCACACCTATTCCGTCCAGCGCGATCAATCCGCTATCGGCGCAGATTATCGGCTATTTCCACCAATTCGAAAACCAACTCCCCGTTGCCGGTTTGCCGACCACCGGTCTCAATTCGAATGATTACTCGGCGCAGGTTCCCTTCACCGATAACTCGGACAAGGGTGATCTTCGCCTGGATTATCAACAAAACCCGAACAGTTCCTGGTTCCTGCGCATAAGCGACCGCAAAGAGACGGGCGTGAACCACCCGACGATTCCGCTGCCACTGGATGGCCAGACGAACGGGACAATCCGCATTCTGGATCAGCAAGTAGCTCTGGGGTACACGCACACCTTCGGCGCGGACAAGATTCTCGATGCGCGCCTGGGCCTTTCGAAGACGCAGGCGGGCAAGTACACGCTCTCTATCGGCCAGAATGACTTTACGATTCCGGGTTTACCGGACAACCCAATTGTTGCCGGTGGCCTGCCTTCGGTGGGAATCAGCGGCTTTACGGGGTTTGGGCGGCAAAGCACCAATCCTCAGTGGCAGAATCCGACTCTGCTCGATCCTAAGGTCAATTTCACATGGGTTCGGAGCAAACATTCGCTCAAATTCGGATATGAGTACGAACACATCTGGATGGCGGTGAACGACAACAATCCGTTGTATGGATCGTTCACCTACGGCAGCGGCTACAGCCTGTGCACTGCGGCGAACTCACCGTTGTGCTCAAAGACTGCAAGCGGCACCGCCGCGCCTGCTTCGCCGGTGACAGACACGTACTGGGCGGATTTCCTGTTTGGCACGACGACGAGTTATCAGCTGGCAAACTACTTTGTCGTGCATCTGCGGCAAACGATGCACAGCGCCTACGCACAGGATGATTGGAAGATCACACCGAAGCTGACGCTGAACCTGGGAGTGCGCTGGGAGTACGGCTCTCCGTATTCAGAGGAGAATAACTACATCTCCAACTTCGATCCTACGTCGCAGTCAGTGCTGACTATTTCGCCGGGAGCTGTCGCAGGAAATGGAATTTCGCCGATCAAGGCAGGCGGGGTGTACGGGAAGACGCTGGTGAATCCCGATCTGAACGACTTTGCTCCACGTATCGGATTCGCGTTCGCACCGTTGCCGAGGACAGTGATCCGTGGTGGCTTCGGCACAGGCTATGTGCACTACACGCGCGCCGGCTCGGGCAACATTTTGGCCATCAACGCGCCGCAGGCACAGTTTGCGGCGGTGACGCAGATCAAACCGACCACGACAAACCATTGCAGCACGCCACTGCCCGCACAGATCATTCCGACCGGCTCTACGACGCCCAGTTGCTACGTCACGGCCGACCAGGGATACCCGTCGGGGCTGGTGACGTCGTTCAACCCGGCAACCGATAACATCACGTGGGTTCCAAAGGACAAGCGCGACAGCTACGTCGAGAACTACTTTTTTGACTTACAACAGCAACTGGCGAAGAATACGCTGCTCGACATTGCGTACGTGGGCAACCACGGGCTGAAGCTGGAGGGATTCCTGAACGGCAACCAGAAGAATCCATCGCTCGGGTTCACGCGGCCATATACGGCCTGGCCGAGCGATATTACGGAAGCACTCAACGGGTTTTACTCCAACTACAACTCGCTGCAGGTTCGGTACGAACAGCGCTTTGTAGCGGGACTCACTCTGCTGAACTCTTTTACATGGGAGCACGCGCTCGACAATGCTTCGGCGTCGCTCGAGGGCAATACTCCTTCTCCGCAAGACGCCAACAACATCCGGGGGGACTACGGCCAGTCGGACTACAACCTTCCCATAGCGAACGTGACCAGCCTGGTGTACGAGTTGCCGTTCGGTCGCGGACGTCATTTCGCTTCAAACGCAAACGGGCTCACAAACTCCATCGTGGGCGGATGGCAGGTCAGTGCCATCAACACTGCGCAGGCGGGAACGCCCTTCAACCTGACATATACGCCCAACTCTGCACAGCAGGTTTCGTTGCAGATTTCGGCAACATACCGCGGAGCCAACGAGTACAGGCCTAATCTTGTGCCGGGCAAGAAGGTGACGCAAGGCCGGTCATCGCGCGCGGCCAACACAGGATATGTGAACTACATCAACTACTCCGCATTTGTGATGCCGCCGATCAAGGACGCTTCGGGGAATGTCCTGAGTCCGTTTGGCACCGCGTCGCGCAACCCAGGGTGCAACCCGGCGTTCTATGAGACGGATCTTGCCTTGAATAAGAGATTCAACTTGCCAGGCGACCGCCTGAAGATGGAGTTCCGCACGGAGATCTTCAACCTTTTCAACCACACCAACCTGTATCTGCCGGGCAACATCAGCGGATCCCAGGGCACAACCACGGCCACTGCGGGCGTCGGCGGATCGGTTCCGGTATCGACCATCACCGGCAACCCTTCGGGGGGTGGACAGATCACGAGCACGTTTCAGCCGCGTATCTTCCAATTCGCACTGAAGGTTATTTACTGATTCGACGGCGAATCGAATCAGGGGGTCAGGCTGGAGTTCCGGCCTGGCCCCATTTCTTTGCTATGAAGTCCTTTCCTCTCATCGAAAAGGCTGGGAATGGGTGAGGGGCGTCACTGCTGGTGATTGTTGAGCGGCGTAGTCTGGCGACGTTTAGCAGGACGGGAGGCGTCAGATGGATTACCGGGTGTTAACGGTTTCGCGGGAATTTGGAAGCGGCGGCGGTAGGATTGCGCAGTCGATTGCGAAACGGCTCGGCTGGAAATTGCTGGATGGCGCGCTGATCGATGAGATTGCGTGCGCCGCACACGTGGACGCCGGTGTCGTGAGCCGCTTCGACGAGCATGTGGACGGTTGGCTGCAACGCATGAACCGGCAAGCGATGCGAGGCGCGGCGATGGCGGCAGGCGTGGCGCTGGAGCAGGAAAAATGCTTCGACGAAGACGTGATGACCAACCTGACGCGACAGATCATTGACCGCGCATACGCGGCAGGCAGTTGCGTGATCGTGGGCCGCGGAGCGCAGTGCATTCTGCAATCAAGGGCCGATGTGTTTCACGTGTTTGTGTATGCGCCACTGCGGGTAAAGATTCACCGGCTGCGAACCCGGCTGGAGCCAGGCGCGCAAATCGAGGAACGCATTCACAAGGTCGACGCCGAGCGGGCTCACTATTTGAAGTTGCGCTTTGGCAAGGACTGGAATAATCCGCATCTGTATGACCTGATGATCACCTCAGGTGAGGACGAGGAGCACACCGCGCGGGTGATTGAGTTTGCGATGAATGGCGGCTTATAACCGGCAACCATTAGCCCAATCGAACTGATCAAAGAAGCGCGGGCCGAGGCCGGCAATTCCGGGTCTCTGGCGAAGAATAAGAAGGCTATCCTTAATGAGAGGGCCCCTCAGGGTTTCCCCTGCCCGGCGGTTCGTCGCAACAGCTATTTGTGGACCGGTTCGGAACGATAACTGCGTTTCAGAGAGTCAGCTGCAAGGGATCGGCGGGACTTTGTCTTGGCGCCATGAGCGAAGTTGAGACAGAGCCTCCCGCGAGCCACCCCACCGACATGGACCCGTCGCTGAGGACCCCGGTGCCCAATATGAGGAGGTAACGCATGGAACAGAGCAAGTCTGACGCTTCAATCGCCAATGATGTTCTGCACAATGAAGATCACAGCAAGCTGACGCAGGAAGAGATTGCGAAGGCGGTCGCGCACCACAACAAGCGCCACAAGGAAGATCACAGCCAGGACGCAAAAGCTAAAGGGGCTCAGAAAAAGAAGCAAGGCGCGGAGAAGCTGAAATAGAGGGACAAGTTGTAGCTTGTACCTCTTGGCTTTCCAAGCCTCAGAGGCGAGTCTCCTGGCTCACAGGTAATCAGGATTGAACTCCTGTTGCCATCCGCCTGAGCTGACCCAGGTGATTCAGATCGTGTCCGGCCATCGTTTCGACGATCGTCTGGAAGGTCATAGCGCCGCGCTCAGGATGGGTCACGGGCTTGGACGCCGAGGCTGGCAAAGCTCTGGCGATGAGCTTAAGGTTCCACGCGCGCAGGGCTGCAAAGGTCGCTAGCGCATCCTTCGCCGGAATTCCGTTGTAAGGAGCTGCCCACTTTTCCTGATCGAATGGCTGCAGAACGTGGTGTTCTTCGGCGAGGGTCTGCCGGAGGCGAAAAGCGAAAGCGATCTCGCAGTCGGCAAGGTGGCAGACGATCTCCGCCGGCGACCACTTGCCGGGCGCGGGGGCTGCGCTGATCCTGTCCGGGCCGATCATCTGCAGCTTGTTGGCAATTTCATGCGATGTGGCAGAGAGGATCACATCAAGGGGACGGCCATCGAGAAACTTCGCGTACGGATTTAGTTCGCTCATTGGGAAAGTCCTGTAATACAGGAGTCAGGTTTCAGTTGCCAGTCGTCAGTTGTCGCTTACAGTTCTACGTGGGGCGGGGCAAGTGGGCAATTGGCGAATCGGATACGAGCGGTTTTGGGGGCTCCTATGTCCACATGCTATTCCCGATGAACGCTCGCTGCACTCACTTAAAGATATTCCTGAACCATTCGCTGCCAAGTGGGCCAATCATGGGAGTTATAGGTCTCCCATGTGTAGAGCTTATGCGGGATTCCCTTGGAACTCATGATTCGGTCCAGGTTCTGATTTTGTCCGAGGCACTGGTCGTCCCAGCCGGTGGCGAGGATGTAGGTATTGCGCCGGTAGTGGTCAAAGAACCAGGGATCAGCAAGATTGGGCAGATAGTGAGTGGGCAGGTTGAAGTAGCAATCCTGGTCATAGAAGCCACCCAGGAAATTGGAGACGTCGAAAGCTCCTGACATAGTCAGCAGTCCGGTGAAGATATCGGGATGGCGCAGGGCGATGTTCGTGGCGTGATAGCCCCCGAAGCTGCAGCCGAGCGAGACAAGGTGTGGGTCCCAGTTCTTCTTGCGGATCAGCGGCACAACCTCGTGAATGAGATAGTCCTCATATTGCACGTGGCGGGCAATGCGCCAGCGCGGCTGCACGTTGCGGTTGTACCAGCTCTCCATGTCGACAGAGTCGACGCAAAAAATCTGCAGGTCCCCGTGCTCGACGCGCCCCGCAACCGCGCCAACCATGCCGCGATCCTCAAACTCGTAGTAGCGGCCACCCGAGGTAGGAAAGACAAGGACCGGCAGCCCCGAGTGACCAAAGACGAGCAGCTCCATATCGCGACCAAGCCGGCTGGAATACCACTTGTGGTACTCACGGTTCATGAGGGTATTGCTCCTGAGATGGATGATTTGAGAAGTGCTGGTTTCCTGTTACTGTAACAGCCACAGGCACAACTTTTTTGTCAGCAAATCTGGCCGGAAAAGAGCCGTGCCGGCATTCCGGGATCTTAGAGGAAACAGAGCGGATTGAATCTGGAGTCACAGACGAACGAGGACGCGAGCGACGGAGTGCTGGCGGAGATGGAGGCGTCCGCGCTACATCCGCGACTGCGATTACACAAGGCATTTAAAAGCGACTATTTGCCCAATGAACGCGATGTGATTGTTTATGTGCCGCCGGGATACGATGAGGAGCTGGAACGAACCTATCCAGTGCTCTACCTGCAGGACGGACAGAACCTCTTCGATGGCCGCACTTCTTTTGTGAAGGGGCGCACCTGGATGGTCCGCGAGCGTGCCGATGAGGCGATCGAGGCGGGTGAAGTGGAGCCGCTGGTGATTGTGGGAATCTACAACACCGGTGACCGGCGACTGGCGGAGTACACGCACGAGTACAACTGGCAAATGGGCGGCGGCGAGGCAGACAAGTATGGCGATCTGCTGACGCGAGATCTGATGCCGTGGATTGCGAGCCAATATCGCGTGCGGCAGGATCGCGAAGGCACGGGATTGGGTGGGTCGTCACTGGGCGGACTGGTGACGCTCTATCTGGGGCTGAGGCATCCGCACATATTCGGCAAGCTGGCGATCCTGTCACCGAGCGTGTGGTGGAATCACAAAAGCATTCTCGGCTACTTGAACGAGCACGCTCCGCAACTGTGGGAGCGGCCGCAGGTGTGGCTTGACGTGGGTGACCGTGAGGGTCAGCGGACGTTGCGCGACGTGGAGCACCTGGCACGGAGACTGAAGGCGAACGGCTGGCGTCCGGGTGAGACGATGCACTTCGAGAAGGTGCACGGCGGATCGCACGATGAGACTAGCTGGGCGGAACGAGTCAGGCCAATGCTGAAGTTCCTTTTCCCGGCGGGTTGAAATTCCCTTGAACGAACAGCTGGTCGTTCTCAGCTGAACGTTTACGCCACCGGAAGGGGTGGGGACTTACGCCACTTCTGATATGCGCTTCCCACTGCAAGTGACCAGACAAGCGCCGCGAGATACCCGGCGATTACATCGCTCGGGTAGTGGACACCCAGGTAAATCCGCGAATAACCGATTGCCCCGGAAAGACTCACCCAGAAAATCCAAATAACTGCGCGAACCAGTCGGCTCTTCTGACTCGCCGAAAACAGAGCTGCTGCGGAAAGGCAGAGGCAGAACGAAAGCATTGCGTGTCCGCTGGGAAAGCTGTAAGACGCCGGAAGCCTGGTATCGAAAAAGGGCACAGGGCGGGGCCGGTGAAAGCCGGTTTTGAGTACCCACATCAGAAGGCCTCCTCCCCCGGCGGTGACTGCAATCAGGATTGCCCGGCGGGGATGGCCGACGATCCATAGTGCAATACAAGCCGCGATGGCGGTGAGGGTGACGACCAGCGGAGAACCAATCGCCGACAGGAACCGCATAATGACCGTGAGTTCCGTGGATGAGTGAGCGTGCACAAACAGGCGAACAGTATCGTCGAACTGGCGCGTATCTCCTTCGAGCATCTCCTCTGCCAGCATTGCAAACAAGACCAGGAAAACGACGGCACAACCCAACCCGATGACGAGCGGCGTGCCCAGGCGCGACAGTACTGCGGGTCTATTCAGCTGGCTCAGCCCCATCGTATGAGTATGCGACCGGCTATAGGAGTTTGCGGTATACGCGCCATTCCTTATCGGGCTCGATCTTGATATGGACTTTATGGCTGAAGACGCGGGCGAGCAGATCGTTGTCGAACTTTCGCTCCGCGGAGTCGGGATTTCTGGTGTAGAGGATGTACTCGCGGATGCCGGGTATGGTGGTGTTCGCCACGAGCAGGGATTCGCGGTTGGGTTCGAAGACTTCGCGGATGTCGCTCTCGATGCGGTTCAGTTGCTGGGTCTCGCCAGGGTTGGGGAAACCGTCGCGGGTCGTATCGACCATGGGCACGGCGATGGCAATGCAGTGGGTGTAACCGGTGACGCCCTTAAACTTGGTGTAGCCGGTGTGGGCCCGGACAATCATCGGTTTCCCAAGGGGGTCGGCCCCTTTGTGCTGCGTCCAGGTGTCGGGGACGGGCAATTTCTCAGGGCTGAGGGACTCTTTCGTGGAAAATGGCCACATGCCTTTTCTCGCTCCTGTACAAGGATGGATGTGAAGTTCGCAATAAGTATCCCTCGAATGAACGACTTTGGACAGGCACGGACGTAGAACTCATCTGCAACTTTGGGAGCATGCGGCTGCGGCAACCCGGGATGAGAATGATGGAACAGCTTGCCTGAAAGGCAACTATCGGCGATACTTAGGTGTTGTGTCTTTCATCCCCCACGGCCTGTCCGCGGGGACCCCGGTGGCCCCGAGCGGGCATTCCGGGTGGATAAGGCCGGACGCTGCTGCGCAGGCCAGAAGACTCCCAAGAGACCGCAACAGAGCACCGGAATTTGAAAGGAATCGTATCTCCGTGGTCATGATCCGTCTGGCGCGTTTTGGCGCCCCCAAGCAGCCCTATTATCGTGTCGTTGTAATCGAGAAGGACCGCGCCCGCAACGGCCGCTCGATCGAAGTGGTCGGCACCTACAATCCGCGCACCAGCCCGGCTTCAGTCGAGCTGAAGCATGATCGCATCGCCTATTGGCGTGGCGTGGGCGCTCAACTCACCCCCATCGTGGCCAAGATTGTGGAAAAGAATCCGGCCAAGGCCGCTGAGCCCGCGGTCGCATAAATTCCCTTTCATTGCATTTGAAGAGTGTGCGAGATTTTTCATCATCCCGCACACAGATACTGACTTGAGACGGGGTGTGCTGATACTATCTGCGCACCGATCCAAGTCGCTTCTCCTTGGATGTTTACGGTCAGAGGCAAGTTCATGACCCAAGTTGACATGGTGGCAGTAGATGAGCTGGTTCGCGAAATCGCGCGGGCCTTGGTAGACGAACCGGAAGCAGTAGACGTGCAGTCTGTGCAGCGGGACGAAAACACTGTTTTGAAGCTTCGCGTGGCGCCCGGTGACGTTGGCAAGGTAATCGGGAAGCAGGGGCGCACAGCCCGCTCAGTACGCACGATTCTGGGAGCAGTCAGCATGAAGCTGCATCATCGCTACACGCTGGACATCCTGGAAGAGGACGACGAAGCATAGGATGATCAAAACTTCCTGGGCCAAGCATCGCTCTGGACGCCTGTAATGGCGTCGTCAGGATGGGTGTGGCTTGCGCGCATCAAGCACACACAGGGCCGTAAGGGCGAGGTCTTCGCCGAAATTCTCACCGATTTCCCCGAAAAATTTGCAGAGCGGCGACAGTTGTGGCTGCTGCGGGGCGATACCGCTGCGGACGACGAGGCTGCGTTGAAGGCCGGCGTCGAGGTGAATCCACGTGAGGTCGAGCTGCTTCACCACTGGCAGCACAAGGGCGGCATTGTGCTGCACCTTGCTGGCGTGGATTCGATTTCGGCGGCGGAGAACCTTACCGGGATGATTGTGGCGATTCCGCGCGAAAAGCGTTCTGCGCTGGACGAGGGCGAGGTTTACATCGGCGACCTGATCGGGTGTGCGCTGGTGGATGTGGCTGGGGCCGAACCGGTGACGGTCGGCGAGATCGAGGATGTGGATCGAAGCGCGGGACCGGTCGCAATCCTCGTGGTGCAGGGAAAATCGGCCGAGGAAATCTTGATTCCCTTCGCGAAGGATTATCTGCGCCGCATTGATCTGGAAGCGAAGCGCGTGGAGATGGCGCTACCCGAAGGGCTGGTAGATCTGAACGCGTGAACGCCCGCGCCCTCCCTATTGAAACGCCAGCGGCTTCCATGCGCCGTTGTCTTTGAGCGCAAGTTGCAGCGGGCGCGGCGGCCCTTTGGGCGGTAAGGTCACTTCGATCCAGAGTTCCTGGCCAGCCTTGAGCCTTGTGGGATCCGTGGCGTGTTCGGCGATATAGAAATCGACGGGTTGCGTGATGCGCATCTGGTCGCACGCGGCGCCCGGCCATGCGGCAACGGATTGGGTCGGCGTGGAAGTGTCGGATTCAGGGACACGAATCGCGATCAGCTTGTTATCTTTGACGGCGATCCTGGCCTGAAACCAAACGGTGTTCGCGGCGCGGATCGAAAAGGTGTTTCCACCGGGGACACCATTCCTATTGCGTGGAAATTGTGCATCTTTCGCGGATGGCAAGGTGCTGCCGCATCCGTCCACATTGAGTTGCAGGCTGAGGTAGCGGCCGCGCATCACGAGTGCGGGATCGTAGGCATTGGCGCGCGTCCAGACGCGCGGGCAGGTAGCGCGCTGATAAAGATACTTGGCCGCGACCGTTGAAACGATGGCCAACTGCAGAGCGAGCACAGCGATGGAGACCTTCGCGAATTTCATTGAGCCGCCTCCATTGGCGCGGGCGATTGCGCCATATGCGCGAGCAGGCCGCGACGGGTTTTTTCAAGCGCCCATCCGCCGGCGAGAAACAATACGCCGAGTCCGATGAGGCCAAGCGAGCGGTCCATCTTGTCGAAGAGATCGCTGAAGTAGAACCATGCGACCGTCGCGCCGAAGAAGACGATGCCAAGGTTCACGAGTCCGCGGCTAGCCTCTCGCACACCCCACCAGATCAAGAAAATGCAGAAAGCGGCGACGAGCGCATGGGCAGCAAGATTGGGCTCGGTACGCGTCCAGGAGCTAGTGGCATAGTGTTCAACAAATAACCGTGTGCACCACGGCAATGCGATGACGAAGCCAATGGCGGCAAGCACAGGGATCGTGCTTCTGCGCAGGCGGGCGAGCGAAAACAGAATCGGTATGGCGGCGATATCGACCCATCCCCAGAAGCGCGTGTGGAACGGCGGGTAAGGCTGCATGCCGTACCAGGAGCGCCAGCCGTCGAGCAGCAAAAAAGTGCTGGTGACGGCCGTTATGGCAGATACCGTGAAGAGTATGCCGCGAACGACGCGGCGTTGCGTCCCGATGAAGAAAGTGAGGTAGAGGATGGCCCAGACAAACAGGAATCGGCCGATGTAGATTTCTACGCCGATGTGGTTTTCCGCGGCATAGCTCCATTCACAGATGAGCCATGACGGAACGAGCAGAAGCGTGAGCGTCTGTTGTGCCTGGTCGTGCAGCAGCATCCATCCGAGCATCGCAGCAATAGCCCACATGAGAACGGCTGCCGGCCAGTGTTCCTGGATATTGAAGATCTGACCGACCAGGGCGATGGCTGCACCTGTCGCGATGGTGCCAACCGCGTGCAGCACCGTGGAGGTGGCCTTGTATTTTTCGCGGGCGATGGCGCCGCCGAGGTGAAAGATAGTGACCATCGCTATGACCAGGAGATAGCGCATACCTGGGCCAAGCTGATCCCAATGCGCGGAGACGAAGAGGACGATTCCGCTGGCCAACAGAATGCCGCCCAGGATAAGCGCCACGCGCCCCTGCCACGCGATGCCAGCGACATGGGTCTGTCGCTGATGACTCCCGTCCAGCACTCCTTCGGCACGCGTCTCTTTCGGCTGAACCGGCACCGGAGCGTCAGCCGTTGACGCCCGTGCGGATTCCCAGGCGCGGATGCGGTTCGCGGCTTCCGTATCGAGAATGCCGGCCGATTGCCAGCGGTTTAACAGCGGTTCGTAATCAGGCATGGTCGTTGCGCAACATTAGAGCACACGGGTCTACGAATATGGCACACTCATGTCGCAAGGCCCCAGAGGATACTTGATGAACGGTCAGCTTTCAAACGGGCTCCCCGGTCTGGGCACATCGGAGAATCGCATCATCAAGCTGAATACGCGTGAACCCGTCATCCTTCGCGGGGTGAATCGATCGGGGCTGGAATATGCCGGGCCGGACGAACAAGGCTTTTTGTCGGGTGCCTCGCTTTCAAGATCTGAGATCGAGTTCATCGTGAGAGATTGGCAATGCAACATCATCCGCCTTCCGTTCAACCAGGACTTTGTTCTTCGGGGTCGGCTCGGGCGCTCTGGCGAGGAGTATCAACAGGCGATCGACCAGGTCATCTACTGGGCTTCAGCACTCGGCGCGTACACATTGCTCGATCTGCAGTGGCTAGACGCCGACCGGACGTACGGGAATCGCAACTTCGTTGCACCGCTTCCGAATTTGGAATCAATCGAGTTGTGGACGACGCTTGCTGGGCGATACGCGAGCGAGCCCGCAGTTCTTTATGACTTGTTCAACGAGCCGCACGACCGACTGGCCGACGATCTCTACCCGCTGAATAAGGAGGATGGGACGACGTATCCTCCGGGCCAGGGGCGAGTGACGATGAAGGAATGGCAGCCCTGGGCACGCAAGCTGACACAAGCAATTCGGAGTGAGAACCCCGATGCGCTCGTCTTCATCGGCGGAACCAACTGGGCGTACGATCTCCGGGGAATGCCGATGGATCTCGAAAATGTTGTTTACTCGACGCATGTTTACCCCAACAAAGGCAATGATTGGCCTAACGTCTTCGGCAATCTATCGAAAACTGTGCCTGTCTTCGCAGGGGAGTTTGGAGGCAGTGACACGCGGGGCGATCTGGATTTCATTCAGCGCCTCGTCCAGTACCTGGGGGAGCTTGAAATCGGCTGGACTGCATGGAGTTGGTCCGATTCACCTTTCATTGTCACCCGCTATATCCCCACTGCTTTTGGCGACGTGGTCCGGCAAGCGCTTTCGAAGGCGTGACCCTGGAGAGATCGCCCCTCGAAGCAACATGGCTGGTTTCGCAGTGCCGCCGTCCATGGAACAACGGTTCTATGATCGTAAGAACAGCTATGCGGTTTGAGATCATCACGATATTTCCGGGATTCTTTGCCGGTATCTTCGAGCATGGGATCGTTCGTCGGGCGCAGGCCGAAGGGCTGATCGACATCGGCTTGCACGATTTGCGCGCCTTCACTCACGACCGGCACCGCACCGTAGATGATCGTCCGTTTGGCGGCGGCGAGGGAATGGTGCTGAAACCTGAACCTCTGGCAGAGGCGCTGATGTCGCTGGGGATTGAAGCGAAGACCGAACGAAGAGGCGAATCGAATGCGCGTCACCCAGGGGCTAAAGCCCGCGTCGATTTTGAGTCTTCTTCGGCACGACTGAAGTCGTGCCCTGATACAAACCAGGATCTCTCCGATCAAACACGGGTGATTCTGTTGTCGGCGCAGGGGCGGCCGTTTACGCAGGCGGTGGCGCGTGATCTGGCAAAGGTGGAGCGCGTGGTCCTGATTTGCGGACGCTACGAAGGCGTGGATGAGCGCATCAACGAGCTCTACTGCGATATGGAACTATCTATCGGCGATTATGTTCTTAGCGGAGGCGAGTTGGCCGCGGCCGTTGTTGTCGACACGGTGATGCGCCTTATTCCGGGAGTACTTGGCAACGAAGCATCGGGCGAGTTCGAGAGCTTTGGGGTGGCCGATGCGGAAATCAGCAGCAACGAGGAAGGCGTGCCGCGGTCTCAGCATGGTGCGGGCGGGCTTCTGGATTATCCGCACTACACACGGCCTGCGGACTTTGTTGGCCTGCGCGCGCCCGAGGTGCTGATGAACGGCGATCATCAGCAGATTCGAAAATGGCGTCGCGAGCAGCAGTTGCGCAAGACGCTGAAGAACAGGTCTGACCTGCTCGAAGGTGCGGCGCTTAGCGCTGAAGACCGGCGGCTGCTTGAGGCGATCCGCAGCGAAGGCGGAGAGTAATTGCGATGGACAAGTTGCAAATTGCCGCGTGGATCGAGCTTGGCGTTTGCTGGATCGTGTGGTCGCTCACCTTCGTGAAGCCGCGTAAGCGCGCAGCCGGTGCGATCAAGAGAGAGCGTGCACCCTCGTCGCGATGGGGAATCGTGCTGGTGATGCTGGGCTATGCGTGCATATGGGCATTTGTGCGGCCAGTGGGATTTCAGAAGTCTGCCGCATCGCTGGTTGCTTCGATGGTTCTCGGGCCGCCCTCAGTGGCTCTGGTCTGGACGGCGGCGCGACACCTCGACAAGCAATGGCGCTTTGAAGCAGCGTTGAGCGAGGATCACAGGCTGATCACGACAGGGCCGTATCGCTGGCTGCGCAATCCAATCTATGCATCGATGCTGGGCATGCTGCTGGCGACAGGATTCGCGAAGACCTGGTGGCCGCTGCTGGTTGCGGGCGTGATTTTCTTTTTAATTGGAACCGAGATTCGCGTGCGCGCCGAAGAGAAATTGTTGGCAGCGCGTTTCGGAGAAGAATTTGCGCGGTACAGGGCGGCGACTCCCGCATACTTGCCGTTTCTTCGGTAAATCATGCGGCCAAGCGTGCCTATCGGCGGTGAGGATGTACCGCCTCCGGCTGTTCTTCGCTGACCTGGCCTGCGGTAATCTTGGCGACAAAGAAGTTCTCGCCGCATGTTTTTGAGCCGGCGATGCGGCGAAGCATGGCGAGTTGGCCGACATGCGTGAGGGCGTCGGCGATGGGCCCCTGAAAGAGCGGTTCGGCGGCGGCGTGGAGCGGCTGGTCCGACGCGAGGTAGTCGTCGAAGGCCTTCAGCGCGGCAAAGAAACGGGCCTTCTCCTGCTGCCATGGGAGAGGATTCGAGTTGTGCCATCGTTCGCTTCCCTGCACCGAACTTAGCGCCCAGTCGAAGAGATCTCCCATGTGGGCGAGGATCTGGATGGGCTGGCGTCCGCAGCCGTCGAAGGTGGCGAAGCTCTCGGGTGCGCCGTCAAGCGCGCGGGAGGCGCGGTAGGCAAGGGCTGCAACCGTATGGCGTAGCAACTGGCGTTTGTCATCCATATACGGGCAAATATACCGCAAGGGGAGTGCGGCAGCGCCAGGTTAGAGAACGAACTTCACCCCGTATCGATCGGAGATGGCGATGAGCTGCGGCATATCCTGCGGGATGGAGAGTACGGAAATTTCCTCAAGATAATTCTCAAATCCCGCTGGGGAGATGACGATGAGGATTTTGCCGGTTCCTGCGCTCGAATTGCGAAAAGTGTGAACTACGCCGCGGTTGCTGTGTGCGCCCTCGCCTTTCGTGAGTTTGTGCCACTTTCCTTCGGAGAGAATTTCGTATTCGCCTTCGAGAACGTAGAAGGTCTCGTCCTCGTTCTGATGGGAATGGGGAGGAGGACCGCCGCCGGGCGGAGATGTTTCAACGACGACGCAGGTTCGGCCCCCGGTCATTTCGCCGGTAGTGATGACGTCGACGTGTGCGCCCAAGACATTGAAGCTCTTGACTGGGTTCAAGTTACCTCCGGAGCTGGGAGAAGTGGGAAGCTGGTTGAACGATAGCATACGAGAATCGTGCCGGACTAGGCGTTTTGTCCGCTTCTCTGTTAGAATCAAGGTTCTGAGTCCATCAGCAGGAAGAAGCTATGTCTATCCATCCAGTAATGCAGCGCCTTGCGGACAAGCTGAAGCGCACCGATCTCCCTAAGTTCGTGCCCGGCGATCAGGTTCGCGTGCAAGTCAAGATTAAAGAAGGCGACAAGGAACGTTTGCAGGCCTTTGAAGGCCTCGTGATTGCCATCAACAAGGGACCGCAGGGCACCTTTACCGTCCGCAAGATGAGCTTTGGACAGGGCGTGGAACGCATCTTCCCGTTCAACTCCAAGGTTGTGGATAAGGTGGAGAAGATTCGCAGCTACAGGGTGCGGCGCTCGAAGCTGTTCTACATCCGTGGACTGCGCGGCAAGGCCGCCCGTCTGAAGGAAGTGGAACGCAGCACCGCCAAGGCGTAACAAAGGCTTCCCTTTTCAGGGCCAAGAAAACCCCGGCTTCGGCCGGGGTTTTTCGTTGCATTCAGAGGCGATGGGCACAGAGGCAAGCAAGAAGCGTTCCGCATCAGTCTTCCCGGGTGTTCTTATTGAGCCGCTTGGCGTCTCCGGTCTCCTTGCTTTCATCCAGGCCCGTGGAGTCTGCAACGTCCACCGTTCCGAAGGAGTCATTCACTACACCATCGTCGGGCGGCGGATTCTTCTCTTCCAATCCACCGGGCTGCGTGTGGGTGGGCTTCAATTTCTCGGTCATCGAACCTCCTGTCTGCTTGGATGCGCTTCCTGAGTTGCGTCGATCGATTAACCCTACGAATACCGGACGGGTTTTCCGCAGGCATCCGCCGACCGACGATGGCCGCCCGTTCTTATACTTGAGGGCATGGCAGGTTCACCGGTATGTCAGCCCACGACTAAGAAAACATCCGCGGGGACCCCGGTGTGCGGCTGGAAGCTGGAGAAGGCGGCTGCAAAGTGCGGCTTTCTGCGGGTCGCCGGATGTGACGAGGTGGGGCGCGGGCCGATGTTCGGGCCGGTGGTGGCGGCCGCAGTCATCTTGCCGCTGGGGTGCCGGCTTACCGGCCTGAATGATTCAAAGCAGCTCTGTGAAAACAAACGCAACGAACTCGACGTCGTGATTCGCGCCAAGGCTTTGGCGTTTGCCATCGCTGCGATTGATGTGGAAACGATTGACCGCATCAACATCCGCAGGGCTTCCCTGCTGGCCATGCGCACCGCCGTCGAGCAACTCGCGATCCAGCCGGACTATCTGATGATCGACGGCTGTGACACCATCGACTGGCCCTGTCCGCAGGAGTCCGTCATTCACGGCGATGGGAGGAGTTACTCCATTGCCGCAGCGAGCGTGCTGGCGAAGGTTCATCGCGACCGCCTGCTGGTCGAACTGGACGCTGTTTATCCGGGATATGGATTGGCGCGCCATAAAGGTTATTGCTCGCGCGAGCACATGACCGCACTCGGACTGCTGGGACCAACACCACTGCACCGAAAGAACTGGAGTCCTGTCGCGCAGACAATGTTTGCTTTCGAAGAATTCCCGGAAGCGATTCAGTAGACCCAGCGAGAACTCAGACCGCAACAGCGCGACGCGCTCTGACTTTCTGGATGTATGC
>NZ_JBARMD010000485.1:0-5674 GCF_049802275.1 Occallatibacter sp.
TTGGCCGCCGGCACAACGGCGGGTTTGTCGGGACAGGAAGCAGCACCGAGCAAGAGCACATGCGAGTGCGGGGCGCATCCTCCAGGTCCGCCGAAAGACCGGGTGGTGGAGCCCTATGCGGGCGAGCCGGTGGATCTAAGCCCGTACGAGAAATTTGCCAAGCCTTACGACCTGAATTACGTCCACCCGAATATCTATATGGGTGCGGGTCGAGACATTCCCGAGCCTAAGAATCTGACAGAAGTGCGCATCGGTTTCTTTGGGCCGATCGAGCACAGTCCGGAGCAGGTGTTCGGACTGAGGATGCTGCATGGCGCGCAATTGGCAGTCGAAGAGGCCAATGCGCGGGGCGGCTACGGCGGCAAGCCATTCAAGCTGATGCTGCATAACGACTATGACAACTGGCAGGCGAAGGCAGTGTATGGAGACGACCGCGCGACCGATCCGACGATCTGGGGGTCTGCGTCGAACGAAATCGTGAAAATGGTTTACGACGATCAGGACTGGGCGATGTTTGGCTCTATCAGTTCCGAGTCGACTCACATCGCACTGCGGGTGGCGCTGAAGGCGGAGATTCCCATCGTCAACTCAGCCTCGACGGACCCTACGATTCCGGAGACTTACGTTCCCTGGTACTTTACCGATCTCCAGGATGACCGTGTGCAGGGATTGACGTTGGCGCGGCGTATCTTTACGGAGCTGGGATTGAAGCGGATCGCGCTGCTGCGCGTGAACAGCCGCTATGGGCGGTTTGGGGTGATCAAGTTTCGTGACGCATCGCGGCGACTCGGGCATCCAGTGGTGATCGAGCAGAAGTTTCTGCCCGGAGACACGGATTTTACGCGAGAGCTGAAGATCATTCAGTCGTCACGCGCGGATGCGATTGTGCTCTGGGCGGATGAGATTCCGACGGCGAACATTCTGAAGCAGATGAAGGCGCTGGGAATGAGACAGCGCGTGTTTGGTTCTTACCGCACGCTGGGACCGGAGATGCTGGCTCAGGCAGGGGGTGCCGCGGAGGGATTTGAAGCGGTATTCCCTTACGACCCGACCCGCAAGGATCCCGCGTGGCTGAATTTCAATGCGCGTTATGAGGTGCGGTTTCAGGAAGAGCCGGAACAGTTTGCTTCACTCGCATATGACGCTATGAACGAATTGCTCGATTCGATCTGCAAGGCTGGGCTGAATCGGGCGCGCATTCACGACGCGCTTGCTGACATCGCAGAGTATGACGGCGTGACCGGGCACATGATCTTTGATCCAAATCAAAAGAACGTTGCACACATGTTTCTGGGTACAGTGCACGACGGGGCAGTTTCGTATCGAGTGGCAACTATGGAAAAGGCGAGTGCGCAAACGCCGCAGAAATCTGCCAATGACACGAAGCCCGCTGCGCTGCAGGTTCCCTATGCTCGGGTCGGCGAAGAGGGCGTGGAATATGTGGGGCCTCACCAGGGGGATGTGCCCGCGGGTCCGGTGAAGGTGGTGCTGTTCGGACCTCATGCTGACGCAGTGGCCCAATCGGCTGATATGCGGGCGGCACTTCGAGGGAGAATTGGGCAGAGTGCGCAATGGGCATTGCTGCCTGTTGCCAGCGATCAAAGCTGGGGCGCCGCTTCGACGCAGTTGGTTCATGCGTTGATGGACGAGCATGCGTTGGCGATCATTGCGCTGGATCGCAACGCCGCCCACCTGGCAGAGCAATTGGCTCTGAAGGCGTTTGTGCCCGTCGTCGCGCTGAGCAACGACAAGGCGCTCACTTCGACGAACGTGCCATGGATTTTCAGGCTGCCAGCCACGACGACGCCTGCTGCCGCGCTGCGCTTGATTGAGATGGCTACCGAAAAGAGCGGCGCGAATCCGGAAAAGCTTCGGGATGCACTGGCCTCGGGGCAATCCATCGAAGGCATTGCATTTCTTTCGACGGGCGAGCCGAAGGTCCAATAGAAACGCAGTCGCACTCACGATTGGTCGAGAAAAAAGAAGGGCAGTCCAAATTGGACTGCCCTTCTCTCTTTGCGCGGAGTTCGAGGTTTATGGGAGGTAGTAACGGAACGAGGTCCAGAACATGTTGTCGGTACCCTTGGCTCCGCCGCCCGGGTTCGCAGTGCCGCCCGCGCCAGACCAGAGATTCCTTTGGAACCATGCATACTGGAGACCATAGCGCAGCCGGCCCTTGGGGCCGCTGTACATGTTGTACCAGTAGCCCGCTGTGAACTCCTGGACATCCTTGTTGTTTGCGCCGCAGTTTGAGGGCGCTGCTGGATTGAATGAGCCGGTCGATTTCACTTCTACGTTGCAACCGGTCATATTTGTTGTGTAGGTTCCGTAACCGACGTGGGTGCCGGCTGGAGTGATCGCGTAATCGCGTCCGATGTAGTCACCGCCATAGTTCAGATAGACCATCAGACGTGGATTGGGATTTAGTTCAACCGTGCTGAGGGCTGAGAAGCCGTGCAAGGGAGAGATGTCCGCGTTTGGACGGAGCGTGACGTCAGCGATGGTCGAGGAGCCATAACGACCCACGCCATCACCATAAAGGCCCTTGAGTCCAACGGTGACTTTTTTGTGAGCCAAGCTACCACGCATGCTGCCGCCAATGCCGCCGCCCCAGACTGAGTAGTTATATGGTGTGCCGGTGGTAGGATAGATGCGATCGCGGAAGCTGCGGGCGATTCCGAAGAGTTCCCAGTGGCCCCAGCCGGGGTCGACCGCGATCTTAGCCACGAAATCAGGCGTCATGTTAAACGAGTAGTTCGCGTTGAGGTTATACAAACCACCACCAACACCCGGAGAACCAATGAGCAGATTTGTGGGAAGGTTTTGGCCTGCCGGGTTCAAGGTTTCGGCGTTTTCAAGTGATGCACCAGCGAAGAACTTCTTGCTGAGATCTTTGCTCACCCGGAAGCTGTACTGGCGAGCCCACACAAAGCCGGCAGTATATTGCGCGTCAACAGTCGCGGGCAGGATTTCACTGCCGCGGGTCAGACCCTGGGTAGTTTCAGTTGCGAGGGACCAACCCTGGCCACCGGAGAAATCCCAGCCGTCATGCAGTTTTGCATCGGCCCACAACTGACGCTGGCGGAGCGTGTAGCTGTTGGACTGGTTGTTGTTCGAAGTTACGCCTGCACTTAGGAAGTCCATTTCGTAGTAGCCAGTCATGGTCACGTTGTCCAGCTTACCAATCGCCTTTATAGCTAGGCGCGACTGACGGCCGGAGCCGAAAAACTCGCTCAAACCCGCGGCCTCGGCGTGATCCAAGGGTATGCCTGTGAAAGGAGTGTTGATATCGCCACCGGTGGCACCGCTGCGCCACACGGTTTCCGCCGCCAGGAAGCTGCCGGCAGGCGAGATGGTGATGCCCTTGTAATGCAAGACGTCAGGGCTTGCGATCGATTTCTTGATCGAGGTCGCCTCATCTGTGAGCGAAGAGACAACGGTGGCATTAACCGTCTTCATGTCGGTAACTGTGCTCTGGAGCGTTGAAACTGCCGCTGCGTTCTCAGTCAGCGCACTCTGCTGAGCAGTCGCATCTGCCTGGGCCTTCTGGGCTGCGGCCTGCGCATCGTTGGCGGTTTGCTGCGCTTGTTTCAGTTGCGCATCCTTGGCTGCCAGATCGGACTTCAGGGTATCGATCTGGCCCTGGAATTCCTGGCGAAGGGCGTTGATCTGGTCTTCGACAGTGGGTTTGGGTGGCTTTTTAGCTACTTGTTTCTTCTTCGGCGGTGGAGGGGGGGCACCAGCGTAAGCGTAGGAACCAACGAGACTGGCTGCCAGAAGTGCGGCGGCAACCATTTTCATTTGGGATTTCATTGGGCGTCTTTTTCCTCTCAGATCAGGTTGAATCGTTCGGGCGCCTTCGTATCTCGGGCGCCCTTTTGGTGGCACACTGCTGAAGCACTGAAGATGAAGCCGTGGTGAGAAGCGCAGGCGAGGAGGTCGCGTGTAATTAGCAGGAAAAACAAAGACGTGACTTGTCCTTTGTGCGTTCTGTATTTCACACTCGCAGAAATTTATGAATATTTGACTAATTCACATACTTTTAACAAGTTATAAGCAGGCGTACCGCATTGTTACAAAATCGTGAATTCACGATTTGTTCATATGGGAGTGAATGTATGAATGGGTTATGGCGCGCGCGACGATTATGAGAATCGTCGCGACGGGATTGAGGGTTTGTTGTTGGTTGTGGCTTAGTGGGTAGTTGTCGGTTCCCTGCCGGCACTAACAAGGTTGGCCAGGATGCGGTAAGCCCCGGGCACTAACTCGGGTAGCTGGCGATAGAGAGCGTAGGCAACATATATATAGGTTCCCTTGCCCGGATGGGTGACGATCAAGCCACCGCGCTGAGGATCCTGACCTGGGTCGGCGGTCTCAGTGAGCGCGGTGTAGCCGGGATCAAACGATTCTAGGAAGGAGTGGCCGCGCTCCTCTACCCACCCTTCAAAGTCGGCGGTGGTGATCTTGTTGGGGAAATTCAGGAGGGGGTTGGAAGGATCGAGCAGCTTGACCGCGGACTGTTCATCGACCACGCGCTCGGGGAGACGGCCGCCCATCGAGAGAGGCAGCGGAGCGGGGAATGTACTGCTCTGATACTGGACGATGAGCGTTCCGCCGTTGCGGACGAAGTCGTCCAGGCGGGGTTGGACCTTGGCGAGTTCGGGGCGAACGGAATAGGCGCGGATTCCAATGACGATGACGTTGCAAACACTGAGATCTCCGGACACAAGATCTGCAGTGGAGAGAAGCTGCGGGCTGATGCCCATGCCTTCCAATGCGTCGGGGACAAGATCGCCGGAACCCATGACGTAGCCGATGCGGAGGCCGGGGGCAAGCTTGACATCGATTTTGCGAGTCTGAAGTTGGGCGGGGGCGAATTGGTTATAGGGTCGCAGGCCGGGGTAGCCTACGCTGTGCCAGCCGGAATCGTAAGAGCGGCCGGCAGACTCCGCGATGGCCTTGATGGAGTAGGCTCCGGTTTGAGTAGCGGCAGGCGTGACAGAAAACATGATGGGATCGGTGTCGCCCGCGTTTTTGCGATGGAACTGTGCCTGTGCGGGATTTGATTGCCAGCCATCCGGGAGTTTGAGTGTGACGGTTCCATCTGCTGCCCCTTGAGTGTGGACGGTGACGCGGACGGGAAGAGCGCTGCCGTCGAGCGGGATGATGCGAGCCTGCGGGTTGACGCTGACGCCGACGGCGGGCGTTACGACGAGGGGTTCGTAGAAACCGCCGGGGCCAGTGACGCGCTGGAGGGTTTGCACGACCTCTCCGATGCGAATGGGGAGGCCGTCGAAGGTGAACTCAGCCCAGGCATCGAGCGGGTACGGCGCGAAGGAACGCTCGCGCCACTGCGGATTTGAGATGTCGTAATAAGGCTGCTCGATGTTGGGACGGGTGAAGAAGGGCGCTGTGGGAGCGGCGTTATCGGCGGCGTGAACGGTAAACACAGGATCGGCGACCGGCGCGGTTGGATTGATAGCGCTGCCTGTGATCGTGCTCTTCCAGTCTTCGCCGGTGCGGCTCTGGAGCCAGACTTTTTCGAGGCGCGTGGCGTTGGTGGCCTGGGAAGCGTGGACATGGACGCGGAATTCTTCGCCGGGGGAGACGCTGGTGGGAGCTTCGTCGGCGGAGGCACCGCGAAAGCCGGCGGTTTGGGCGTGGGCTTCGTTGG
>NZ_JBARMD010000486.1:0-6993 GCF_049802275.1 Occallatibacter sp.
AGACATGGCTGAACTTCGGATCCGCGAGAATTTCAGCCACAATAGCGGCATGATTCTTGATCGGCCGGACAACTCGGCCCATACCCATATGAGCCCAAATGATAGTTGGGTTCGGATGCCTAGCTAGAAGAGCTTTCATCTGCCCGAGGTAAACGGGTTCCGAACCTTCCTTTGCGAACGGCACATCCATATCGTTATGTATCAAGACCACCAGGCCGACCTCGCTCGCGAAATCGAGAATGCGGTCAAGTGCAGGGTTGGTGAGACTGGCTGTCTCACCTGACACCTTAGCCGAAACGAATTCCTTGTGAATTGAGAACTCACCGATACCGGTGAATACGCCCGGGAAGGTCTCAAGCACGCGGCGAATGTGGTCGACAGCATACATATCAGCAGGATCGAATCCAGTGATCATGGGGTCGAATCGTGCGCGCTCCTCTTTCGAGAGCGATCGATATGCCATCGCGATGTAGGCATCTGTAAATGAGTAGTAGTACAGCGGCGCGTCTGTTTGGAGATAGTAGGTTGGGGCAAAGTCACCGGAGTTCTGATATGACCATTGTTGCTGCAAAGGTATGCCAAACAGTGCCACGCGCCCGACTTTAGTGCCCATGATCTTCAGGAAGTCGTGAATATCTGTACCTTGCTGAATGTAGTTAGTGAGGTGGAAGTGACTGTCATTGAATTCATATTGCTGTGAAGGATTGGGTTGCGCAGGCAAGGGCGCGCATGAGAGCAGCAGAGTGATGGCAACGCGTAAAGTAGCTTGGATCATCCCCCGAGACCAGGATTTCCTCGTCACTGTGCACTCCTTTTTCTCGAGAACTTCATCGAGCTCACAACCTCGTGTCGATTTGCTGGTTACTTAGAAAGCTAACTCGAGGGTCGTGCTGAAAATTGGCCCTGTGCCACCAAACGCGAAAGGCACCGATGGATAGCCGACGGGAGATCGATACAGGTAGAGAAACTCGGTATTCCAGCGGACAACTCTGTTCTTGTACGGGAAATAGTTCACACCCGCTCGAAAGTCCCACGGCCGCCCATAATTGCCAATGATCTCCGAACCTCCGAGATAACCTTGGAGAGTCTGGGGTAACACCATCGCCGAAGCCTGAAGTTGGTATCCGCGGTCGGGGTTCGGGCGAAGCACCGATGTGCCGGTTCCCTGGAAATTGCTCAGCCGATGGAGGTAGAACTCGCCCTCGAGCGCGTAACCGTGATACTTGATTCCGCCGTCGGTCGCGAACAACTTGTAAACCGCATCGCTGACGGCGATCCCGGGCCCGAAGAGATTCGGCGTAAAGATGATGCTTCCGTCGGAGAGCCGAAGCTGAGTATTGTCGGGAGAGTCGGTGCCCGGCTGGCTCTGCTTATTCTCCTTGCTGTATGAAAAGTGGCCGGCTAAGCGCGTTGCCACGTGTTCATGTCCCTCGAAGTCGCCAAACCCCGTGCCGAATTCGCCCGTGGTCGGCATCCATACGAGAGCATTCGCTGTGGTCTGAAAATAGTTGGGAAGCTGGGCGGCGGCCACGCCAAGGGTGCTCAAGTTGTTGGCAATCATGCTTTGATAGATCAGCCCTTTTGTAATCATCCCCGATGCCTTGACGCCCGAGGAATAGGAGGGACGCATGTACTCGTCGGCAATCAGGCGTGAATCTACGCCGAGCCAGAACGGAAAGTTGCCTTCTACTGATCTCACACCAGGCAATGAGAAGATCCCCGCGCCAATTGCGAAGTGTTTGTTGAACGCGTAATTCAGATTGCCAGCCAGAACCACTTGCGCGCCTTCGCCCTGCGAAGCATTGGATGTCCAAGCGTAGAGGAAGTAGCGAAACCTCTGGTCCATCATCCAGCCGAGAAACTTTATCTGCACCTTATTGAGTTGAAAATCCTGACGCTGCTGAAGGTTGGTGGTCACGCCGAAATAGCTTGTATACGTTGGCTCCAGGGCCTTCTGGTTAAGGTAGCGCCCATAGGAATATAAGCTGATATTCAAGTCACCTTGTTTTGTTTCCGCGACTTTGAACCCCTGGTTGGTCTTGTAAGTGCCCCAGTTCGTTGGTCCATCTTCACCTTGTGCCCCGCCACCCGACGCCAGAGGCATTCCATCCGAGGCCACAGGCCTCGGCATCGATTTGAGAGACCCTGTCGATGCTTCGGACCTGCTTCGAGGCTTCAGGAAGGAAGCATTGATTATTTGGGGCTGGGTTTCCGCTGCGATTGCGCTCTGCAGCGCTCTCGCCGCTGCATTTGCCTCCACCGCATCCGATGCCGTCGCATCTGACTGTCTTGCGAGTGCTTGCCGCATCGAGACGATCTGATCCATCAACTCATGGTTTTGTATCTCGAGCTGCTCGTTTTGCTGGACCAACCGATCAACTTTTCTAAGCACTTCGTCCGTTGTTGGAGGAGTCGGATTAGGCCCAATAGAACTGCTGGATTGTCCGATGGCGAAGTTGCAGCAGCACGTGATCGCAAACAGAAATCCGGCACTTGAGGACGCTCTCAATGCAACCTGGTTCACGTTTTGATCCTCCCGCTGGATTGTCGAACGATGTAGCGACGAATGGCGCTTGTTTTCATCCGGCACATTTCCCCGGAAGGTTGCGTCATTTCAAACTGACCGAACTCGGTGAAAAGAGATTGTAGTTAAGCTTTTCAGAAACGTAATCGATCACTTTCTGCGCCTTTACACTGTTTCCGGCCTCATCGAGGGGGGGTGCAAAGACCGCAATGGCGCCCTTGCCAGGTGCAATCGCCACGATTCCGCCGCCAACACCACTCTTCGCAGGCAAGCCGACACTCCAGGCCCACCCGCCCGAACCGTCATAAAGGCCAGCCATGGCCATCGTGCTGAGAATGTGGGCAACGTCTTCTGACTTGATCACCTGCTCACCGGTGGCCGGGTTGACGCCGTTGTTCGCCAGTGTAGCGCCCATGCGAGCTAGTTGCTTTGTGTTCACGCCGACTGAGCATTGCTTCGTGTAAACGTCAACTGACTCAAACGGATCGGCATAAATGCGGTCATATTTTGCCAGCAGATATGACAGTGCTTTGTTTCCAGTATTAGTGGCCGCTTCAGATTTGTATACCTCGTCGATGAGCACCAACTTCTCGCCGGCCACCCTGCCGTAGAAGTCGAGAATCTTATTCCACTTTTCATCTGCGGTTGCGCCCGAGACGAGACTCACCGTAGCAATGGCCCCGGCATTGACGAGCGGGTTGCCAGTGTGCGTCGGCATATCCACCACAGCAATAGGTGAATTAAAAGCTCGCCCTGTAGGTTCAGATCCGATCTTTTTGAATACCTCATCGGCTCCGAGTTCATTCATTGCAAGGGCGAGCGTGAACACCTTGGAAATTGATTGGATCGAAAAGGAATAGTCAACGTCGCCGACAGCGAAAACTTGATTGTCCGTAGTGACGACGGCTATTCCGAACAGCTTGGAATCCACCTTCGCGAGATAGGGGATGTAGTCGGCGTTTTTCCCACTCGTATCGTCCTTGAACTTCTGATATGCCTCCCGCACCACGGCTTCGACCAACTCCCGCCTGGGAGCAACCGGGCTTACGTTTTTGCTCTGCTGCGCAATCGCGGCATACGGGAGGGCGCTCGCGATACATGCCGCTATAAGGAGCAGTGCGGTTGAAATCTTTCTCGTGATCATTCTGGACTCCTTTTCGTCGTGCGAATTTAGGGCCATCAGGCGTGTCTGAGATCGAGCGTGGAACTACCCGCTCTCATTTCACCGAATAGGCAACCGTCTTCCCGTAGTTGTATTTGAAGGAGAACTGCACTCTGTAGTCGTTGTAGTTCCATCCGTCATAGAAGTTCACGCGCCGGCCGAACTGAAATTCACCGCCCATCATGACGTTCTTGGTGGGGTAGTAAAGCAGGTTGGCCAGCGCATAGTGCCCTTGATGAAAATCAGAACCAAGTTCCTGGGCCGAGTTGGAGATGTTCTCGTAGGAGTACCCGACTGTGCTGCTGAAGCGTTCGTTCCAATTGTGGTCGTCGAAGGCTACGATTCCAAGGACAGGCAACGGAACTCCTGTAATTGGATTAGTGGGATTTCCGAAATTGTTCTTGACGCCGACGTCGATTGGGGCGTCGTTCATGTAGTTCTGGATGCCGTGCCCATATACCACGGAGAATCGCCCGGTATCAGCCTTGTCGAACTTGGCATTGCCGCTCGCATTGATACCCCAGCCGTATACCGTGCCGTGGATGTTCAATGTCGGCGTTGCATTCAGATCGACCCAGCTGATCTTTCTGAAGATGCCCGCAACCTGCACATGCCCGGCTTCGCCCGCCCAACGTCCGTGTGCAGATATATCCGGCAAAGTGAATTGGGGAGTAACACCTGCCAACTCAATTCGGCCTGCATACGGGCCGGCGTCGGCGCTTGCTCCAGGCCGTTCGGCAGCGATCATGAAGTTGCTGTCGCCCTTCTGCCAGGGGGTCCAACGCGCTTGGATGTTGCGGAAGAAGACCATTCCGGTAGGGCCCCAATACTCGATTGAATTGGGAAAGACATCCGGGTCCATGAACGGGCTCCAAGTTTGCCCCGCGCCGATTTGCTTCAACTCGCCCCAGGCATGGCGAAGGCGAAATGTGGTCTGGCCTGCATCCACGCCAGTACCGAAAAGCTCAAACTCAAAGATTGTCTTCAGGTCGCCAAGACGGGTGGGAACCGTTGTCTTGACTCCCCATCGCGTCTGACGAACGCTGAAGAAGACATTTCCACTCGGCCCAAACTCATTGCTAAATCCCGGCAGCTTGGTCGGACGCAGGACGTCGTACCAATTCGGATCGATCTGCCCGAAGTTATAGCCGGAATCGAGCATCGCGAAGCCGTACATCTGAAAAGTTCCTTCAGGAGCCGGGTTAATCTCGTGTTCCATGGTCTGCTTGGCGGCGTCTTCTTGCGGCTCCTGTCTCGAGCTGGGTTTGGAGACCGTTATGAGAGGCATGACGCCTGTGGAGGTCTTGACGTTTGTCGATGGAGGCGCAACCGCCTTCAACGAGGCCACTTCGCTATCCAGCGCCTGCTTCGTCTCAAGCGCATTCAGTCGAGCTCTCACATCTTGCATCGTTTGCTCGAGCTGCTCGAGCGTGCGCTTTAGCTGTTGGGTCTCTTGCGCCTGCGCATCCGGCGTCTGAGCTCTAGACGGCTGAATTGAAAGAGCGGAGACGATCAATAGCAACAAAGCAGTTAGACCGTAAGTCTGACGCGTTGCGCAAAGAGTCGATTTCATAAAAGCTCCTTCAGCGGAATTAGCTACACATTCTTTTATGCCGAGCTGAGAAGGAAGGCAATTAGGGAAATACCTAGGTTCTAAGGGTCTCTGGCGAGGTTGACGCGACAGATAATCACAGGCAAAAGCCTGGATATGTCTTCTGATAGTGAGTCCGTCACGTTGTAACAAAGAACATGACAAAGCCCAGTTAATCCGGACAAACATACGTGAGATTAACGGACCGAGATCGACACTTATCTATCTTGGAATGGCGTAAACGCGACTAAGTGGCCGCGCAGAGGATGGCCGATAAGTCCGAAATTCCAAAGTCTGGCTCGAGCCAGGGAACGCAATGCGCCACCCGCACCGTCAGTCTCTGTCTCGTGCGCTGCTCGAATTATTGGGAAACCGCGGCGATGTCAAAAGGCCATTCGTCGCTCGTCCGGGTCCACGTCTTGTCTGGATTGTAACTTTCAATGTTAGCGAGAGTTTCTAATCCATCTCGCCCGAGGTCTTTCTGATAGACGATCCCCTCGTAGCTGACGATGAAGCTCTTGATCCCAGTTACTCCGTACTGAGCGGGCGCGGCGGCCAACGCAAATCCGCCAATCATAGCGCCCTTGATCACGAAATTGATCTCGCCACCCGGTGCGGATGGACCCCGTGCCTTCAGGACCTTGTAGTAGTAGCCGTGATAGGCATTTTGTTCATTGGTCGGATACCCCTCTTGGATTGCCTTGGCAATCGCCTCGGAGATAGGGCCGCCACCCGTTCCGTCTGGGTTTACCCAGTACAGCCCGTCTTGTTTCCCGGGGGTGCTAATAATTCGCTGGGCGTATTGGTTCAGCCCCGAATTGTCGTGGATCACGGAAGCATATTGTTCCTGGGCCTGCACGAAACCTCTGCAAACTGCAATTGCATCCAACTCGTTTGAACCTATGCGCCGCTTCAGAATCTCAGAGCGGCCCCGCCTGGAGTCGAAATACCACTTGCCTTCGCGATTCACTATCGGAATTGGAAAGGGCCACTGCTCTGGACCTACGGAAACCGTCGCCTCTTTCTTGTCCTTGGCCAGTTCAATCGACTGTTTTTCTTTTCCAAGTGTCGCAAATTCTTGAGCCCGCCTTTTGTCTGAGACAGGATCCCGGGTGACAAGGAGGTCTTCGCTGCCAGGACCCAGGATTGCGCTCAACGAAGCTACATCGAAATTTCCCGCCGCCTCAATCAAGGCGGAGACCCCGGCTTCCGGTGTATCGAACGATCTTTGTGTCTGAGCGGGGGTCGTCGGTTGCTGAGCCAGGGCTCTGCAACTGGTTCCGAGGGGGAGGGCAAGAAACAAAATGCATGCCGATGGAATCAGGGTTGCCGCCTTGAGACTCTTGTTGATCATATTTACATCCGTCCTTGCCTGAAGTATCTGTTTACCGGCGACGGCCGCCGCCGCCGCGCATGCCGCCGCCCCGGGATCCCATGCTGGATGCGCCGCGAGAACTGCTGGCCCTCGATGTCGAACGGCTATTTCCTGCGCCTCCGAATGCGCCGCCCGCAGAGCCATTGGAGGTTCTCTGGTTGCCAATTCGATCTCCTCCGCCGCCACCGCGACTCATGTCTCCTGCTGACGCTCCACGGTCTCCACCTCGACCCCCGCCACCCATACTGCTTCGGTCGCTCACGCCCGCTTGCTGACGGCCTCCGAATTGCGACTGGTTCTGCCGCGCATTGGCCTGACGATTCGCCATGGAATCGCCGCGA
>NZ_JBARMD010000487.1:0-1804 GCF_049802275.1 Occallatibacter sp.
GGTCATTCATGAATAGCATCACCGAGTCAGTGAAAGAAGCGCCGATCTGGAAGCCGAAACTCCCGCCGCCGACCGCGATAAACATCGGGGCGCTCCAACCATTGGCAGTGCGGCAGCTAGCCACTCCCTTGCCGTAGTTGCCTCCGAATATGAAGGCTGCCTTCTCCTCTCCTGGAATGATGACAATGCACTTCGCCTTTTCCAGAAGGTCACGGGGAATGCCTTTATCGGGCGTCGCCATGATTTCATGGAAGACCCGGCCGGCTTTTTCGGCACGCCCAATGTCGTCTTCGCGATCCGACGCCAAAGCGGGCAGGACCAAAGCCAGACTAGCTACCGATACGATCAACACATTTTTGTACATGATATTTTTCCTTAGTTTTCTGTTCTTTACACTTCTGTCTGCCTGACTATCCGGCGATGACCAATTCGGGCTGGTCGAGTTCCGCCGCGTGGGTTGCAATGTCCAGTGGGTGCGTTGTCTGCAGGATGCTCCTGGCCTTGGCCACATCTTCCGCCGTGCCGTGTACCAGAACCAGAAACTTGTCACTTTTGAGCGCTGCCTCGTACTGGACTACGCTGTCCTTGGGGATGCCAATGCTATACAAGCCCGCACCGAGCGCGCTTAATCCGCCCACCACCACGGCGCCTTCCAACCCGCCAATAATCCATGCGACCAGAGGGCCGGCCACCAAAATCGGTCCAAGGCCCGGGATGGCGAAGAAGGCGGCTCCAAACAACAGTCCCCAGAAACCGCCCCAGAAGGCACCCATTTTACCCCAATACCACATGCGGTCGCCGGTGGTGTAGTAGCCGACGACGTGCTCGTCCGTGTGGACATCCTTGCCGACGATCGACAGTTTCTTCATGTCACAACCGGACCTTTGCAGTTCCTTGACTGCTTCCTCTGCTTGGGTATGAGTTTCGTAGATCGCTACAACCGAGTTCGTTTTTGTCATAACTTAGTTCCTCTCTTGATATCGAATTTGCCGCCATATCCGATAAAAGCGCGGGGCCGTTGGAGTGAGCTTCCTCAACGAATCCGAGAGATCTCTGCATCGTCCCGGCCTGTCCATCGATCTGCGATGCCGACAAGGGCCGCGCCGGCTAAGTCGGCGTCTTGCCTATAGCCTTGGCGGTCCGACAGTGCAGTGCTAATCGGCCGAGCCATCTGCAAACCCGCCATTGCGACGTTTGGAAGCGGCCTGCCCGAACGGGATGCGGTTGGAAGCGCAACGGCGGTTCTCGCTTTCCCTTGAGCAGTTGACGCGCCACTCGGAAACGGGATTTTGCAAAACGCTAATGTTTAGAAATGGCGAAGAGGAATCCGGGAGGGTGCTGCGGTGGAAGATCCGCGCAGAGGAGGGGCCTGCCAGCCGTATTTACAGATTACAGACCGGCAGATTCCGCATTCTCAAAGTGCAGCTTCTGCATTTCAGTCCCGGGGAAGTCCCGCGAGCCGGCACTGCTTCGGGGACGCTACGGGGCTCGAAACCGGATAGTTTTCTTATGGACCATGGCATGCTCATGACTTTCTGATGATTTCTCAGTGTTTCACCTCCGATTATCTGCGCAATTTCTAGGTGTGAGTTCATGCCCAGTGCGACGCAAGCTCCGTGGTTCAGCGACTACGATTTGTATTTGTTGGGGGAAGGCACGCACTACCACGCCTACGAGAAGATGGGGGCGCACGTCACCGAGGTAGACGGGCAACGCGGCACTCATTTCGCCGTGTGGGCCCCCAATGCCAGGGAGGTCAGCGTAGTCGGGGACTTCAACGGATGGAATCCTCGATCGAATGCTC
>NZ_JBARMD010000488.1:0-2454 GCF_049802275.1 Occallatibacter sp.
ACGCTGAAACCAACGTCGAGGATTCGCCGACCTCTACGTAAGGCAAGTCAGGGTCAAGAGAAAAGCATGGGAGGGTAAGCACATTTGGTGACGGCGGACGACGTTCGGGTGGCAGGAGAGCTTGGAGCGCTTCTTGATAGGGATTCTTTGCCCAAGATTTGGCTAAAATTCCATTCCAAACGTAGGAACGGCCTTCGAGTTGTTAACGGAAGCGATTTAGAATCTTAGATTTCTTGGTTGCGGGGGCTGGATTGGCCGACTGGACCTTACAAGAAATGGTGCAATTGGGCTCAGCAAATGAGTCTATTGGGAATTGATCCAGCTGCTTCGCGTTACGGATCGCAAGCGATCATCAGACAATAAACTTAGGAAACGACCGAACGAGTCTCCCTCTCCAAAGACGATCAGCTGGGCAACTATAGCCATCCGCGCGCTCGGGCAATTCTTGCTGCGTCGATGCGGTTGGCTGCGCCGAGCTTGGCGATGGCTTCGGAGAGGTAGTTGCGCACAGTACCTTCTGATAGGCGAAGGTCGACGGCGATTTCCGCAGTGGAGCGGCCTTCGCCTGCGCGGATCAGAATCTGACGTTCACGGTCGGAGAGAGGGTCTTCCTCGCTGCTCCAGGCTTCGGCAGCAAGAGCGGGATCGATGGCGCGCAGCCCAGCATGGACGCGACGCACGGCTTCCGCTAGTTCGCTGGCCGGCCGATCTTTGAGCAGATAGCCGCGTGCGCCGGCTTCGAGTGCCCGGCGCAGATAACCGGGGCGCGCAAATGTAGTCAAGATGATGACATGACAGCTACATTTGTCATGCTTGAGGTCGTCAGCGAGCTCAAGGCCGGTGCGATCCGGCATTTCAATGTCGGTGATGACGACGTCCGGCGTATGCAGGCAGGCGAGTTTGAGCGCCTCGCGGCCATTGGCGGCCTGCGCGATGACTGTAATATCGGGCTCGAGATCGAGGAGCGCAGCCAGCGCGCCGCGGAGCATAGTCTGATCTTCCGCGAGGAGCACGCGGATGGGAGTAGAGGTACGCTTTGCGCCGGTCATGAGACGGCAGTCTCGCGGTGCGGAAGTTCGATGGTGAGGCGGGTGCCGTGATTCTGCATGATGCCGCATTCAAGATTGAAATGACCACCGAGGGACTCGATGCGTTCACGCATGCCGCGCAGACCATTGCCCTCGCGGGCGACTGTTTGCTGCCCATCATCCTCGACTACTAAGCGGCGGTGACCGGCATCCGAGACAAAGTGAAGGCGGCAGTTGGTGGCGCGGGCGTGGCGAACGATGTTGGTAACAGCTTCTCGCAACGCCAGAGCCAAGGCCGTCTCCTCCTGAGGGCTTAAGGACTCGCGGTCCGGTTTGCTTTCAGCCAGAAGCGTGACACCGGCGGCATCAAGGGTACGACGCGCGGCATCGATTTCTGCTTCGAGGCCGCGCGAGCGGTAGCCGCCGATGGCCTCCCGGATCTCAGCAAGCGCGGAGCGGGACGTTTGCTCGACGTCTGCCATTTCCGCGACGGCGCGGTCGGGATCGAGCGAGACGAGACGGCCGGCAAGTTCGGCCTTGAGGACGATAACGGAGAGCGTATGGCCGAGAACATCATGCAGGTCACGCGCAATGCGTTCGCGCTCAGCGACGGCGGCGAGGGCGACGTTCTCTTCAAGAGCGGCGCGGAGCTTGGAGTCGGCACGTTTTTGCTCGGCGAAATAGATGTTGCCACCGCCGATGATGACAACGAGGAATATGGCAATGAAGGTGTTAGGCCAGCCGATGTAAAACGGGCCGTTTTGTTTGTCGACGGTGAAGAAGGCTCCTTCGGCAAGAATGACTACACACTCAAATAGGAAGAAAGCCAGGACCTTCCGGGAGGACTCAACAATGAAGGGCAGAAACGCGGCAGCGTAGACGAAGAAGGTAGAAGCGCCGCGGTTCCAGGGAAACACCAGGATGCCCAGAAGGAAAGTAGCGCCAACCATCCAAAGGCGCTTGGGCTGGCTCGGCCTTGCAGTATAAAAGAATCGCCAGAAGATGCCGAAGAAGACCAGCAGGCAGGCGACCGTGCCCAGCCAGAGATTGCGGGTTGGCTCAATCAGCGGCTCGATCAACAGGAAGCCGGTGTAGGCCAGCCACATCCATGCCCATCTGTTTTGGCGGAGTTGCGAAGTGGATTCGTTGGCGGACATTGTTCCTTTTTTCGGAGTTTACGCCTTTTATCTCAGGAGTTCTGCTCGAGGCGGCCCTTGGCAACACCGGCGATACCCAGCGCCAGCAGTGTAAAGCCCAGGAGCCCATACCAATGACTCAGCATAGTGCCGGTGCTGGCATAGCCGAAGGCGCCGAGCATCAGTTGGCCGAGGTGGTAGGTGGGCATGAGCACGGCAATCTTTTGCATGAAGTGCGGCAGGAACATGAGAGGCACCCAGAGTCCGCCGCAGAAGCTCATGGGCAGATA
>NZ_JBARMD010000489.1:0-1693 GCF_049802275.1 Occallatibacter sp.
CTTCTGCATTGATGTGCTGCCGAAAATAGCCTTTCTGATAAAGCAGCCCTATGCCCGTCACTGGAAGGCCAAGGTCACTTGCTGCCTTCAATTGGTCAGCGGCTACGTTGCCGAGCCCGCCGGAATAAATGGGCAGCGCGTCGCTCAGCATGTACTCCATGCTGAAATATGCAATGCGGCTGAGCGGAGCCTCCGGCAAGGAGCGCTGAAACCAGTTCGCCGCCTCTTCGCGCTGCGTCCTTGTTTCCAGAACCTGATCGAGGGTGCTTTGGAATTGCGGAGTCGAGCTGACAGCCTGTAGCCTCTCGCTGGAAACTGTATGCAAAATCACCCAAGGGTTATGCGTCAGTTCCCACAACTCCGGGTCGATCTGCCTCCAGAGATTGTCTGAGGTATGGCTCCATGACCAGTCGAGATTCAGCGCCAATTCCTTTAGGACGGCCACCGCGTTGTTGCCAGAAGAAACATTCGAATTGGGGTTCATTTTTTTCTCCATGAGGCTAAATTCAATTCATATGATCCGAGCATTCAAAAGCTGCCAATCTGAGTTATCCAGCTCACAGCACCTTGCCCGGCGGGAGCCATCGGGCCAGGACTGAGCGTTCAGTCACGTTTCCAAAAGTGCTGTAGCGCGCGAAGCCTCGTTTCTTCGATCTTCCGCTCTGAAACATCCAACAAATCGGCGCATTCCCGGTCCGAGCATCCTTCGAGGACCGATAAAACGTACACAAAACGTTCGAAATCCGGAAGCGCAAGAATCGCCGAAAAGCGCGGATCCTGCGATGCAACTTTTGTCAGGCGGCCATCCTCCGCCGCACGTAACCAACCTTCATCGAAGATGTGCTCGCCAACGACCGTAGCCATTCTGCTATGCCGCCAGATAGTAGACAAACGAATGTTCAGATTGATTCCGATTCAAATCGTTCACGATTTGGTAAGCTTCAAGGATTGGCATGCCGCCAAACGGCGAATAAGGGATGCCAGCCTTTTTGTAATGCTCCGGTCCGAACCGAAACAAATCGGTCCGCTCGCAATTAATTTGCCTGCGTATGAATGTTTTGAATCGCATTGATCATCCTTTCCTGGAGTTGTTGTTGGAGGGTCGACTGCAACGAGCCTTTACCCTCCACGAATTCGGCGTAACTTGCGGTAATGTCATCGTGATTGTCCGGGGTCAGAATCGAAAGCATCAGTCTTGAGGTGTGGCGCGATAAGTCGAAGGGCATTGTGAACAACGATCCGCCGAGCCCAGGAATGCGCCCAATCCCTAAAAACTGCGTTGCCTTCGGCAGGCAGATCTAGGCCCGCCACAGTACATTGTTCTGCCTTTGTCCGATCTGCGGTCAGCAGAAAGGAGAGCAGATATAGGCGGGTACGATCCTCTGCAGGTGCGGGGCCAACAGTGTTAAGCGTCACCTGCGCATTCTCGCCATCGACCGTGTTTGGATAGGCATGACCGTAATTCATGTCCGCTTCCTCAAAAGTTCACCGCGAGTGTACCGAAGAGATTGAAACCCATCTCATCATCACGTGCGGACTCTGACTTTGTGACTGTTGCGCCGTGGCGATGAAGCGCCATTTCATTTCAAGGTGTAATCCTGATTTCCTGATCATCGCGATCCCTTTTCTCCATTCTGATTCTGGTAGAAGATGTCACTTCGCTTTTCGCGCACCGGGAGTCAATTTGCGCAGA
>NZ_JBARMD010000490.1:0-4701 GCF_049802275.1 Occallatibacter sp.
ATGGGGTACAACTTCAATCTTATGCGTCAACCCACACCCCCCCCAGTAATGGTATGAATCAGTTGCTAACTACAACCTGAGGTTGAACCGCAGCTCATGCAGCGATAGCAGCTTCCATTGCGAACCATGATGGCGCCGCAGGTGGAGCAGCTTGGTGCATCACCCATCTCGTACATGCTGCGCATCGCTTCTGACGCGTGGAACAGACCCCGATCCTGCAGAGTCGGCCCATGCGTCGGCGCGGCTGAAGCCGTGCTCGCCGCCTGAGCCTCAGGCGGAATGCTGCCACCCGGCGCCGACGTGCTGCCCATTCCTCTGTCTCTCTCCCGGAGGCGCGACATTTCTTCGGCCAACCTGGAAAGCTGTCTGTGCGCTGCCGGATCTTCTTCCGGCTCGAGGTCCGGCAGAATCGTTGGCGATTCGGGCAAAGGCGCCGCCTGCGGAGCGAGCCCCGCAAACAGCGTCAACTGCTCGCCCGAAAGGAAGCGCAGGTTAAGCCAGCGGAAGATGTAGTCCATCAGGCTCTTCGCATAGCCAATCTGCTCGTTGCCCGTCCAGCCCGAAGGCTCGAACCGGGTATGCGCGAACTTCTCGCAGAGTACACGCAGCGGAACACCGTGCTGCAGTGCCAGCGAAATCGAAGTCGCGAATGCATCCATCAAGCCGGAGACAGTCGAACCTTCCTTCGCCATCTTGATGAAAATTTCGCCCGGCTGCCCGGTCGGATACAGGCCCACCGTGATATAGCCTTCATGCCCTGCAATCGAAAACTTGTGGGTAATGGAGGCGCGCTCCGATTGCAGGCGATGACGTACCGCGCGCGGCGGCCCGTTCAGATCCTGCGGCAATGGCGATTCCGTGCCTAGTGCGGCGGTCATTTGCGGCACCGTGGTCGCTTTGGCGATTTCTTCAAGAGCGTGCTGGAAGAGAGTTGAAGCCGCAACCACCGACTTCGCTGTGACCTCGAGTTTCTCACTGATCTTGGCTTCGAGCGTCTTCAGGTCTGCCTCGGCCGCAGGCTGTCCCACCGCAAGCTGCGCCATCACGCGCTGCCCTGCTGCTTCCACCGCCGACGGTTCCTTTTTCGCATCCATGCTGGTGTTCAACGGCTGCACACCCTTTGATCCATCGCGATAGATGGCCACTGCCTTGATTCCCTGTCGCCAGCTTTCTGCATACGCCTCGGCCACTTCTTCAACCGTTGCTTCGTGCGGCAGGTTAACCGTCTTCGAAATCGCGCCCGACAGGAACGGCTGCGTAGCGGACATCATCTTGATGTGACCCATGTAGTGGATTGAGCGTGTTCCCTTCGCCGGCCTGAAGCTGCAATCGAATACCGCCAGGTGCTCCGGCTTGATCCCCGGCGCACCTTCAATCGTGCCGGTCGCGTCGATGTAGCTGACGATAGCGTCAACCTGGTCGTTGTTGTAGCCGAGCTTGAACAGCGCAGCCGGAACCGTGTTGTTGACGATCTTGATCATGCCGCCGCCAACCAGCTTTTTGTACTTCACAAGTGCGAGATCAGGTTCGATGCCCGTCGTGTCGCAATCCATCATGAAGCCGATAGTACCCGTCGGAGCAAGCACCGTGGTCTGCGAGTTGCGATAGCCGTAGCGCTCGCCGTAGGAGAGAGCCATATCCCAGCAATCGCGGCTGGCATCGATCAACGCCTCGAGTTGTGGAACGAGGAATGGTTCGCCGCTGGTGCGCGACTTGCCGATGTTGTTCACTTCAGCGCGGTGCATCCTGATCACATTCAGAAACGGCTCGCGATTCACGTAGAACCCTGGGCATGCTCCACCCTGGCGCTCCACGCTGGCGGTGAGCGGCGTCGCCGAAGCCAGAGGCGGGCAATTGGCCGCAACTACGGCCGACTGCAGGTATGCCTGTCCGCACATGATCGCTGTCATCGCCGCTGCCAGATCGCGTCCTGCCGCCGAGTCGTACGGAATTCCGAACGACATCAGCAGTGCGCCAAGGTTCGCATAGCCGAGGCCTAGTGGGCGATAGTCATGCGAATTGCGCGCGATCCACTCGGTCGGATAGCCGGAATTATCGACAAGGATCTCCATAGCCGTGATCACGACAGAAATCGCGTGACGATACTCGGGGATGTTGAACGTGCCGGAAGGCGTAAGGAACTTCATCAGGTTAAAACTCGCCAGGTTGCACGCCGAGTTGTCGAGGAACATGTACTCACTGCATGGATTGGAAGCGTTGATGGGCGCAGAGTTCTTGCTGGTGTGCCACTTGTTGATGGTGGTATCGAACTGCAGGCCGGGATCGCCGCACAGCCACGTGGCCTCGGCAATCTTGCGCATGATGTCGCGCGCCTTGTAGCTCTTGACTGGATTTGCGCCCTTCACAGTCTTGGTCGTGAACTCGCCGTCATTCTCGTACGCACGCATGAACTCATCGGTCACCCGCACGGAGTTGTTGGCGTTCTGGAAGAAGATCGACGAAAAGGCCTCTGAATCCGGACCCGATCCGTCGTATCCGTTCCTGATCAGGGTGTGAGCCTTCTGCTCTTCCTTCGCCTTGCACTCAATGAAGTCGATGATGTCAGGATGCTCGACGTTCAGAATGGCCATCTTTGCCGCGCGACGCGTTTTGCCGCCGCTCTTGATGACGCCCGCGAATGCATCGAGGCCGCGCATGAAGCTGAGCGGACCACTCGCTGTGCCGCCGCCCGTCACGCCTTCGTGGCTTGAACGAAGACTGCTGAAGTTGGTGCCCGTTCCCGAGCCGTACTTGAACAGCAGCGCCTCCGTCCGCGCCAGGTCCATGATGCCTTCCATCGAGTCGTCGACGGAGTTGATGAAGCACGCCGAGCACTGCGGATTCTTGTAGCCCGTCGCCGCGTGAACCACGCCGCCAGTCATCGGATCCCAGTGCCAGTTCTGTCCCGCCGCAAATGGCTCCAGCCGGTCGCAGCCCACGTTGAACCACACTGGGGAGTTGAACGCCACTTTCTGCGTCAGCAGCATATGTGCCAGCTCATCGTGGAACGTGGCGGCGTCGCCTGCGCTGGCGAAATAGCCGCCTGCAATACCCCAGTCGCGCACCGTCTCGGCCACGCGCGACACCAACTGCCGCACACCCGTCTCGCGCTCCGGCGAGCCAATCGTTCCATGCAGATACTTTGAGGCCACAATGTTGGTCGCAGTCATCGACCAATCGGCCGGCACCTCCACGTCCTTCTGTTCGAAGATCGTGTTGCCCTTGCTGTCGGAGATCAGCGCCGTACGCCGTTCCCACTGGACGTCGTCGTAAGGAGATACCCCCTCGGTTGAGAAACGGCGGGAAAATGTCAGGCCACCCTGGCTATAGGGAGCTTGCAGGGCTGCTGCGGTTGTTTGAAGGTTGGCCTCGTTCATCGATTCACTCTCCATCGGCGATTTCTATGAAAATACTTGTCCCTTGGGCTTAACGCAGCCAAATTGGGGGGTTAAGTCGTGCAGCGAACGGAAAAACGGGGGCTTTTTCTGTACCGCGGGTTTTTCGGTTTTATGCGGCCTGTAATCGGGTGCAAAGTTACAATCTGTTTACAGTCGCAGTTGCAAAAATAGCGCTGTCTATGGGGCCTGTCAACCGTAAACCACAACATCTTGTATTTCGATGTTAAATCGCGCATCCGGTTGCTAAATACAGCCGATCGGCCTGTGGAAAGCGCGAAAAGCCTTGCGAGAAGCGGCTATCCCGCGTGCCATTTGCCCAAAATGCAGTGCAGAAGCGGTCTCTCGCGCTTCGTCCGTTCTGAAATACAAGCCTAGAGCGCCAGTAAGGCCCTTACAAGGCGCAGAATCAGTGCATTTTGCCTATTCACCTGTGCGAAATTGTTCAAAATGTGGAGAAGGGGGACGTTACTCTTCTGGCACGTCCCATCGGCCGGATTTTAACGGCTGATACGCTGAATCCGTGCCTCAACATCCGCAAGACCTGTCCGAGTGGAAGCCCATACCGGTTCCCTCCCGCGTTCCCCTTTATGGCAGGAACGTAATGCTCGCGCCATTGGACGCACAATGGCACAACGCTGCCCTCTGGAACGCCGTACAGGGTCACGACGAGGTGTGGACCTACCTGGCAGATGGGCCCTACCGATCCGAGGCGGATTTGGCCGCTGCGCTCCAGGAAAAACAGGCAAGCTCAAGCGCTGTTTTCCTCGCCATCGTGCCAAAAACCACTGGAGAAATCGCCGGCTACGCCAGCTACATGCGCATGGATCCGGTCAACGGCGTCATCGAAGTCGGCAACATCCTGTTCGCGCCATCGCTGCAACGCACCATTGCAGCAACCGAGGCAATGTACCTCATGGCCCGCCACGTATTCGAGGACCTGGGCTACCGCCGCTACGAGTGGAAGTGCAACGCGAACAACCAACCCTCGCGCCGCGCCGCCGCGCGCCTGGGGTTCACCTTCGAGGGCATCTTCCGACAGCACATGGTGGTCAAAGGCCAAAACCGCGACACGGCCTGGTTCTCGATGCTCGACAGCGAATGGCCCGCTCGCAAAGCCGCCTTCGAGGCCTGGCTCGACCCCTCAAACTTCGACGCGAATGGACGGCAGATCAAGAGCCTGAAGCAACTCTCTGGTTGCACTTCATAGCGCATCGCCGAGCTCACCCTGAAATTTCTGCGACCGGCGACATGAATAAAATGCGTTCCCTGCGCAAAAGCTTCGGCCTTGCGCATAGCACAAGGC
>NZ_JBARMD010000491.1:0-2169 GCF_049802275.1 Occallatibacter sp.
TTCAGGAGACTGAACTTCATGAGTTTCAAGGCGCAACCCGCACGAATCCGTGCTTTTAACGTCTGATTGATTCAGCCATCACGTTCTCCACCTTTTCCTCCCACTCGCCTGCATGGATGTGTCCGCATCCCCCCTGTGCGGCCGGATGGAACCTGCCATCGGTCTCATGCACCATGAAGCCCATGTTGCCCGGTTTGCGGTTCGGCGGGAGTCCCAAGTTGGCTAGGGTCTCCGCAGTGGATTTGTAAGTAACCCCTATCTTCAACATCTGACGTGCCTGTTCCGGCCTGGCGATCGCTCGGCCCAGCTCTTTGGCCAGGCGAACATCGCGTTCGATCATTTCGATCGTTGACATGCGCACGCCCTTTGAGGTGTTCCAGAGGTTGTCCTCGATTCCGGCGCGGGTGTGTTGCCCGAGCGCGATGCAGAGCATGGCGAGCGAGTGGGTTAGACGGAAAGTCGTCTGGTAGGTGAAGCACGAACCGTGCGGCGTGCGGCGGATCAGTTCCATGATGTCAAACGGGTTTGCGCCGCACGTGCCGCCCGCACCCATGCTGAAGAAACCGTTCACAGGTCCCATGTAGTAGCCCTTGCGAATGAGACGCTCAACGAGCTCGAGACCGTGGATGTGGCCGAGCGCAAAATAGGGCTGGATTCCGTTCTGGACCATCCGTTTGATGTTCTCCAGATAGAAATCCGGTGTGGAGTCAGCCACCATATTGGCCATGGCGTGTAGCATCGCTGGGTTTGCAAAGCGCGTTCCCTCAAAGGCATCATCGACAGGATGTAACGCTGTCAGGTCAAAGAGGCCCGTGCCACATAAAATTGTGACTTGATCCGGTTTCGGATCGATCTCCGCCAGCTTGTGGCGTGAGTCGTAGCTCTGGAACTTGGCCTCCTCACCGGGCTCCGGCGCGAAGGAGATAGACCCGCCGACCTGCAGGATCATCTTGGGTACGGCTTTGCGCAGGCGCGCAATCTGTTCGCCATATTCACTGAGTTTCTTGGAAATGTGGCCCGTCTTGGGATCGCGCACATGGATGTGCAGGAGCGTGGCTCCCGCGTTGTAACAGTCGACCGCGATTTGAGTTTGCTCCTCCCAGGTGACAGGGAGTTTCTGTTCAGGGGTGCAATCCTGCGGCAGCCACATGGGTCCATATGGCGCGGCAGTGATCATAAGTGGAGCTAGATTTTCGGGCAGCAACGAGTCATCGGTGAAATACATTTCTTCCCTCCAGATTCAACGCACGTGGGTGGCCGCGCGATCGCTGCGATCGAACATCGAAATGGGCGCGATCTAAACGGCGCTGAACGTTACCGTTTGGGGAATCGACGCTCGGTGCGATCGGGGAATCATCCTGAACCGGAGGATGCACGCCTATTTCACGCAGTGACAACTGGCAGAAGTAACAGTCGTCGTGAGTGAGCGGAAGATCTGTTAAGGAAGTCGGAACACCCTGATTTTTGTTTCTACGGCGCCAACTTGCCATCGAACGTTGGGCAACTGCTTACCTCTCCGCCATCGAGGCCGCGCTTGAACCATTCCGTGCGCTGTGCACTCGATCCATGGGTCCACGACTCCGGACTCACCGCCCGCCCGCTCATCTTCTGCAAGTTATCGTCACCGACAGACGCCGCCGCCTTCAGAGCGCCTTCAACATCGTCTTCATGGACGATGTTTCGCTGCTGCGTGCTGTGTCCCCAGACGCCAGCGAAGCAGTCAGCCTGCAACTCCAGATCGACGGAAAGCGGGTTTTGCGCGCCATCGTCCTGTTGCGATAGACGCCGCATCCGCTGCTCGATGCCGAGCAACTTCTGCACGTGGTGTCCAAGCTCATGCGCGATCACGTAGGCCTGCGCAAAATCGCCGGTGTCACCACCGAATTGCTTCAGTTCCTGCCAGAAAGAGAGATCGACGTACACCTTCTCGTCTTCGGGGCAGTAGAAGGGACCGGTGGCGGCCTGCGCCGTTCCGCAGCCCGAATACGTCATATCGCGATAGAGCACCAGTTTCGCCTTGCGATACTGCCGCCCATGATCGGCAAAGATCTGTGCCCATGTATTCTGAGCATCATCCAGCACAAAGCTGATCAGGTGCACATCACGCTGTTCGGCCGGGGAATCGGCCACCGGACCGCTGGGCGGTCCCGGCTGCAAATCTGCCTGCCC
>NZ_JBARMD010000492.1:0-5567 GCF_049802275.1 Occallatibacter sp.
GCATCGCGGCGCAGGTGCATCGGCGTGGTGCCGGCGTGGTTAGCGTGGCCGATGAACTTGAGATCGAGCCGCGTCTGGCCGACGATGCTGGTGACGGCGGCGACGTTGAGGCCTTCGGCTTCGAGCACTGGGCCTTGTTCGATGTGAATTTCGAGAAAGCCGACTGTATGCTCGTCCGCCGCCGCTTCCTCGATTCTGCCAGGATCGAGTCCGAAGCTCTTGATCGCTTGCCGGATGGATATTCCATTCGCGTCCATGTGCGCAAGCATTGACGGATCAAAACGCCCGGCAACTGCTCGGCTGCCAATGAAGGGAAATCCGAAGCGAACGCCTTCCTCCTCTGAGAACGCGACGATTTCGAGAGCGAGGGGCAGGTTGAGGCGGGTTGCGGACTTGACCAGGTCAAGCGCGAGCACGACCCCGAGCACACCATCGAAGGCGCCGGCATCGGGAACGGTATCGATGTGGGAGCCGAGGACCAGGCGCCTGCTGGATGCGTTGTGATCAGGTTTCCAGAGTCCACGGAGGTTGCCGACGGCGTCGACGTGCACGGACATTCCCAGGCTTTCCATTCGCTCGCGCAGGTGCTGATGAACTTGACAGATCGGCGGAGTGAGGAAGCGGCGGGTGGTGCGGCCGGGCTCCTCGGTCATTTGGGCGATGGTGCGGCACTCTTCGATGGCCTGTCTTGCGCGATCGCTCACGTGCGTACCAACTCTCTGCCGCGTGGGTTGTTTTCGCATTGACCGGAGTGAAAGATTCGTTGACCGCGCAGCCAGGTTTCCTCAACGCGCCCGCACAGCATCGCCCCGAGGTAGGGCGAGATCTTGTGGCGAAAATGGAGATCGCTTTCGGTAACACTCCAGGTGGTGTCGGGGTCGAAGATGGCGATGTCGGCGTCGGCCCCGGGGGCGAGGATCCCTTTCTGGCCATATATGCCGGCTAACCGAGCGGGCCCGGCGGCCATCCATTTGGCGATTCGCTCTGCCGCGTCGTTCGTGTTGTATCGGCGCTGGTGCATTGCGGTCCACATCACGGGGAGGGCAAGGCCGAGGCTCGCGATTCCGCCCCAGGCAAGGTCGAAGCGTCCTTCTTCGCGGTGTTTCATCTCGGGTGGGCAGGGCGAGTGATCGGTGGCGACAAGGTCAATGAGGCCATCTTCAAGCGCTCTCCACAGTCTCTCGCGGTTCTCTGCGCGGCGAATCGGCGGTGCGCACTTGTATTCCGTCGCGCCATCAGGAATTTCTTCGGCAGCGAACCAGAGGTAGTGCACGCAGGTCTCAACCGTGATTGGAATTCCGCGGCGTCGAGCCAACTCCAACAGAGTGAGAGCTGCTCCGGTACTCGATAGATGGACCACGTGCACCGGGGTCGTGAACTCGTCTGCCAGGGTGGTCAGCAGCGCGATTGCGTCTGACTCTGCCACCTGAGGTCGCGACGCGAGATACGTCCCGTAGCGACGCCAGCCCGCAGGAGTCGCCTTTAAATCTTGCGTCGCTTCATCTACTGGCCCGCATAATTCCGCATGCGCCAGCAGCGGCAGACCCGTTCCGCGTAGCTGTTTCATTGCCAATCGCAAGTCGCTCTCGTTAACCCAGCAGAAGCCGTCGATGCCGGAGTGGATCATGAAGCATTTGAATCCGGGAACGCCTGCTTCGACGAGTGCGGGTAACTCGGCGGCATTGCCGCGGACTACGCCGCCCCACGGTGCCCAATCGACCCGCGCGTTACCACTTGCCGCGGCGCGCTTGGCTTCGAGGGCTGCGACGTTTGTGGTTTCGGGCAGGCAGTTAAGCGGCATGTCGACCAAAGTCGTGACGCCACCGGCGGCTGCAGCGCGCGTGGCTGTGTCGAAACCCTCCCAAGCGCGGCCGGGATCGTTGATGTGGACGTGCGAGTCGACCAGGCCGGGGAGAACGATCAGATCCCCAAAGTCGTGGAGTTCCATGGCACTCACGGTTTCGTCCCAGGCGCGAATCGCGACGATCTTTTCGCCCTCCACGATCAACGTGGCGGGGGTGAGTCCGTCCCCGGTCAGGACGCGAGTAGATCGTAAAGCCTGTGCCATACTGTGTTTACTTTACCTTTGGAATTGCCGAAGGCAAGCGATATGACTCGTCAGCCCAATCTTGAGTTTTTGCGCCGCGCCATCGCGCTTGCGACGGAGAACGTGACCTCGGGCCGGGGTGGCCCGTTTGCGGCGCTCATTGCCCGTGACGGGAAGGTGATTGCCGAGGGCGTGAACATGGTTACGGCGACGAACGATCCCACGGCGCATGGCGAGGTAACGGCGATTCGTGCGGCGTGCAAGGCGCTGAGCACCTTCTCACTTGCTGGGTGCGAGCTTTATACCAGTTGCGAACCTTGCCCAATGTGCCTGGCGGCGTCGCATTGGGCGAGGATCGATGCGGTCTTTTTTGGCGCGGGAGCAGAAGACGCAGCCAAGGCGGGGTTCGACGATGCCTATCTTTATGCGGAGTTTCGCAAGGCTCCGGCGAAGCGCTCCCTGCCGGCCGTGCAGTATCTTCGCGATGAGGCGTGGCAGAGCTTTGCCGCATGGATGGTCTCGCCGAACAAGATTCCGTACTAGGCGACCGGGCATCCGCTGCGCCTTCGTATCGCAAGCCTGCTTGATCTCCTGAAACAGGTCGGGAGCCAAGTGCTTTAAATCCAATCCCAAGCTCTTGCCCAAGCCGCTTCTATGCGATAACGTCTAATACTCATCCCCTTTCCGACGGGAGTCGCCGCCGAATGCCGCGCGTTGTTCGATGTTCCATCATCCAGGCTTCCAATGCTGTTGCCGCCACTGAGCCGCTTGCGACGCAGAAGAAAGCGATGATTGAGAAGCACTTGGGTCTCATCCGGAAGGCCGCCAGTGACGGAGCCCAGATCGTCTGCCTGCAGGAGATTTTCAACGGACCCTATTTCTGTGCGGAGCAGTCGACCAAGTGGTACGAGATGACTGAACCCGTGCCGGATGGTCCAACCGTAAAGCTGATGCAGCAGTTGGCGAAAGAACTGCACATCGCCATGGTGGTGCCGGTCTACGAGGTAGAGCAGGAAGGGATCTTCTACAACACCGCCGCCGTGCTGCAGAACGATGGCACCTATCTCGGCAAGTACCGCAAGACTCACATTCCTCATGTGGCTCCGGGATTCTGGGAGAAGTTCTATTTCCGGCCCGGGAACCTGGGCTATCCCGTGTTCGACCTGGGCTTTGCCAAAATTGGGATCTACATTTGCTACGACCGGCATTTCCCCGAAGGCGCTCGCTGCCTTGGGCTCAACGGAGCCGAGATTGTCTTTAACCCGTCGGCAACGGTTGCGGGACTTAGCGAGTACCTCTGGAAACTTGAGCAGCCGGCGCACGCCGCAGCCAACGGCTATTTCATCGCGGCCATCAATCGCGTCGGCACCGAAGCGCCCTGGAATATCGGCGAATTTTACGGGTCCAGCTACTTTGCCAATCCGCGCGGGCAGATCGTTGCCCAGGCATCGCGCGACAAGGATGAGGTGCTGACCGCGGATCTCAATCTCGATGAAATTGCAGAGGTACGCAGAACCTGGCAGTTTTTCCGCGATCGTCGGCCCGACATGTATGGCCCCCTGGTTGCCTCTTAACCGAACCTTTCGGCGAAAATTCTCGTCAATCTATAGAAAGACAGCAGAGAATAGCCATAGAAAGACAGCAGAGTAGCCGAGACAAGAACAAGAGAGAACAAGAGAGCTTCCCGAGGTCTTCATGAGTACCGCAACATTACCCGACGATCTACTGCTGCGTGAGCGGTTCGGCGACATCAAGCCGCCACTCGAGCCACAGGCGGCAGTGATTGAAGCCAATCGTTGCCTGAATTGTTTCGACGCGCCTTGCACCGGGGCCTGTCCCACGCATATCGACGTTCCGGGCTTCATCAAGCGCATCAGCACTGGAAATCTGCGCGGATCGGCCTTGCGAATCCTTGACGCCAACATTCTTGGCGCCAGTTGTGCGAAGGCTTGTCCGGTTGAAGTGCTATGCGAAGGCGCGTGCGTCATGCATCGCTACAACCACGCGCCCATTCAGATTGCCCGTTTGCAACGTTACGCGATGGACTCCTTCGAGGCGACCGGCGAGGAACTCCTGACCGCCCCACGCGGATCGCGCAACGTCCAGGTTGCCTGTATCGGCGGTGGGCCCGCATCGCTGGCGTGTGCTGCGGAGTTATGCAGGCATGGTGCATCAGCGACCATTCTTGAACGCAAAGACCTGCCCGGCGGTCTCAACACCTATGGCGTTGCGGAATACAAGCTGCGCGCCGCCGACAGCCTCCGCGAAGCCGAGATGATTCACCGCATGGGCGTGGAGTTTCGCACCGGCTCCGCCATCGAAACTGCTGAAGCGCTCGAAGAGTTGGAGTCGGAGTTCGATTTCATCTTTCTCGGCGTCGGCCTGGGCGCCATGCAGCGCATGAATATCCCCGGCGAAGACCAGAAGGGCGTGCTGAACGCCCTCGAATTCATCGCGTCTTACAAAACCGGCCGTCTTCGTGAATTGAACGGCACGGTAGTTGTCGTCGGAGCTGGCAATACCGCGATCGATGCCGCCAATGCGGCGCGTCGGCTGGGTGCGGAAACGGTCTACCTGCTCTATCGTCGTGGTGAACGCGACATGTCTGCGTTCGACTTTGAATATGAACACGCCAAGCAGGAAGGCGTGCAGTTCCTGTGGCGTCGGCAGCCTTATGCGATCCGCTCCAATGAGCGCGGCCGGCTGCTGCTCGATACGGTGCAGGTAAGCGAAGTGGACAAGGCCTTGCTCCCGATGCCGGACTCGCAATATGCCATTGAATGCGACTACGTGGTCCCCGCTATAGGGCAGTCTCCGTTTGCGCAACTGGTGCAGGAGCTTCGGCGCATTGAATTGCGCGGCGGAGTTATCGTAACCGATCCCGAGACCGGCCAGACCGCCAATCCGCGCTACTTTGCCGGCGGCGATTGTTCCAATGGAGGCAGGGAAGTGGTGGATGCGGTTGCCGATGGAAAGCGCGCCGCACAGGCGATCATGAAGATCGCGGAGGCAGCCTATGCCTGATATTCGCGTTCACAAGTTCGCCGGCTCCATTGATGCGCCCAATCCGTTCTGGCTGGCTTCGGCTCCGCCCACCAACTGCGGCGAGCAGATTATGCGCGCCTTCGATGCTGGCTGGGGCGGCGCGGTCTGGAAGACCATCGGTGAGCCGGTCACCAACGTCTGCTCACGCTACTCCGCGACGGATTGGCAGGGGCAGCGCATGATGGGCCTCAACAACATCGAACTCATCAGCGATCGCAGCGTTGAAGAAAACCTGCGAGAGATGGCCCAGGTGAAGAGGAGTTATCCCTATCACGCGATCATTGCGTCGCTGATGGTTGAGTCGAAGCGCGATGCGTGGCACGACATTGTGCAGCGCGCTGAAGACGCCGGCGCAGACGGGCTGGAGTTGAATTTCGGCTGCCCGCATGGCATGAGCGAACGCGGGATGGGATCGGCTGTGGGGCAGGTCCCCGAATATACCGAGATGATTACCGCGTGGGTGAAGGAGAAGGCG
>NZ_JBARMD010000493.1:0-18689 GCF_049802275.1 Occallatibacter sp.
CGCTTCTGAGCCCATCGTCGATCTTTCGAGCCGTGGCACCGCCCGCGTCTGCATCGCCGCCGAACGCACTGACCCAAATGACCAATTTCTCTTCCATAAGACTACGAATCGCAAACTCTACAATTCCGCCCTTGCCGCTGCGTCCAGTGCCGGATTCGCCGATATTCTCTTCCTCAACATTCGCGGCGAGTTGACGGAAGGCGCAATCAGCAATGTGCTTATCGAAAAGGGCGGCCGCTGGTATACGCCGCCGGTTAGCTGTGGTGTGCTGCCCGGTGTGTACCGTCGCCATCTGCTTGAAACGCGAGTCGACCTGGAGGAGAAGATCCTCACCCTTGAGGATGTCAGGAGTGCAGGCGCCGTTTATATCTGCAACGCCGTCCGAGGACTGCGCAGAGTCGATGTATCCCTGAATCTTGCGCCGGAATGATCGCCGCAAAATGCAGCGGGCTGCACCATGGCGAGTGCAGCCCGGATGCCAACTTCATTGCCAGGATTAGAAGGTCCGCGAAACCCCTGCGATGACGCTGTAGTCAGAAAACGCTGCGTCTCCGTGCGTGTGGTTCGCCAAGTCTGTGACGCTGGTCTTGCGATTCCGTTCAATTGCCCACGGACCGCTCGCATACATGCCCCACCGTCCATGCTCGTACATCATTCCCGGCTCGATGGAGATGACGTAACCGGGCCTGCGGAAGCCGTTGCTCGATCCGAACGCATCCCGCACAGGCACGCCTTCCATGCGCCCACCAATGCTGAGGGCGAGTCCGCGCAGGGGCTTGACGCCGGTCACTGGCCGCGAGAAGCCGCCGCGCCACAGGTACTGGTCAGTGGCAGAGACTACATTCTCTCCGGGAGCTGGACGAAACGTCAGCGTGCCTGTCGTGTCCTGCGGGCTGAACAGCCAGAATCCGGTGAAGTAGCCCGACGTGCGCCAATAGAGTTCGCGGTAAGCCTGTGTGCCGAGAGCGAATCCCCAGGTCCCGTCGCCTGGCTGGATCGACTCATCGAACGGCTCGGTCTGCCTGACGCCGCTCTTGGTAACCGTCGTACCCTTCGCATCGTTGATGCCCGTGGGTAGCTTGAGCTGAGCAGAGAAAGCGATGTTCCCGTGACTCTCTGTCGGTGGGCGCCATACCCAGGTCTGCATGCCGACCGTGATATCGCCAAGACCGCCCGAGTGATAGACATTGTTTGGACTGGACTGCCCGTGGCGCGACGCGTCCAGCGCGGGAATCGTGGCGATCGCGCTCAGTCGCGGCGTGAATTGATAATTCAAGTCCATCTCAAACAGGTTGACGTGATTCACAACTGCGTTGTGATTGGTCTGACGCTGAACCTGGTAGACCGTTCCAATGTAGTGCTTGTAGGAGTTGTAAACGCGATAGCCCACTGAAATCGTAAGTCCGTGCAGGAAGTTGCCTCCCGCTGAACGGGATATCGTTGCGGAATTGGTAGGATCGAGACCCGCGATGATGGGCTGGGGAGAGTGGGCAGCCACGCAGCCCTGCGCATGTGCAACAGGCTGCAAGTAGAAGAGGGAGACAAACAGCGCGACGGGAACGCCCGCGCTCCGCAACAGGAGCTTTCTCATTCACTGACCTCAAAAAGTCCCTCGGGGAAGAACCACAGGACCGGGAAAAACCTGTGTGTGGAATCCAGATGACGGTAGCAGCGATGCAATCGCGTTGGCTTCAGTCATGATGTCGAGAGTTAACTCAACCGTTTGATGGAGTCGGATTGCCCGGTTCGCTCGCTATCGTCAGAGGACGATGCTCCGATATCGAAATGCAACAGCCTTGGCAGGCCTTCTGCTTGTTTTCGCGGTGATGTCTAATCTCCTGGTAGCGAAGCGCGTGCCGGATCCCTCATTCAAGACGCTGGATGGGCAGACGCGAAAGCTCTCCACGCTTCGCGGACAGGTCGTGGTGGTGAACTTCTGGGCGACATGGTGCGGGCCTTGCCAGGAGGAGTTGCCACGCCTCTCGCAGATTGCCGCATCGTATGCCGGCAAACCAGTCAGCTTCGTCTTCATCTCCATCGACGCGCCGAAGGATCGCGCGAAGATTCCTGGAACGCTGGCTAGACTGAATGTCTCCTTCGATAGCTGGGTAAATGCGGACACGGATACACTTGGGCGCTTTGGTCTTGGAGACATCGTACCCGGCACTCTTGTACTCGATGAAAATGGCGAACCCGTCGCACGCGTTATGGGCGAAGCCAAAGAAGACGACGTGCGCAAGCCTGTCGACTGGCTGCTGGGTGGGAAACAAGGCGACCCTCCAACGGCACTCACCAAACGATATTGACGACCGCTGCTCTGAGACCAGGGTCAAGATTCCCTCCGGATCCATCCTTTTCCGCTATCCTTTCTGGTTGAGGTAAATTGCCATGACGGAATCGGCTACTCGTGCGCAGACGACTACGCGCCCGCAACTTGCGTACTTGACCGCAGTGCTGGACGAACTACGCGCGAAAGGAACGCATTTCAAGTTGCGGGTCCTTGATGACCAGCAGGCCCCTGTGTGCCACTACGACGGACGCGAGGTGATCAACCTTGCCAGCAACAATTACCTCGGCCTTGCGAACCATCCCAAGTTGATTGAAGCATCGTTGAAGGCCACAAAAGAGCTTGGCGTTGGCTCGGGCGCGGTGCGCACAATTGCCGGAACGATGCGTATCCACATGGAGCTTGAGGAGAAGATTGCTCGCTTCAAAAATGTTGAGGCGTGCGTCGTCTTCCAGAGTGGGTTCGCGGCAAATGCGGGCACAGTAAGCGCCATCCTCGGGAAAGAGGACTTCATCCTCTCAGACGAGTTGAACCACGCCAGCATCATCGATGGCGCGCGCCTGTCGCGGGCAAAGATCAAGGTCTTTCGCCACAAGGATGTCGATCATTGTGAAGAACTGTTGAAGGAAATTGCCAACGAGCCGGGCCACAAGCTTGTCATTACAGATGGCGTGTTCTCAATGGACGGCGACATCGGGCCGGTAAACAAGCTCGCGGCACTGGCCGAGAAGTATGGCGCCATCATGATGGTGGATGATGCTCACGCATCCGGGGTGCTGGGACGCGACGGCCGCGGCAGCATTGATCATTTCGGCATGCACGGGCGCGTGGATGTACAGGTCGGCACCCTGTCGAAGGCCATTGGTGCACTGGGTGGCTATGTCTGCGGATCGAAGGACCTGATCGACTCTCTCTACCATCGGGCGCGGCCGTTTCTGTTTTCGACGTCACATCCTCCGTCGGTGGCGGCGAGTTGCATTGCGGCCTTCGACATTCTGGAGACTGAGCCTGAGCGCATCGATCGACTGTGGAAGAACACCAAGTATTTCCAGGGTGAGTTGAAGCGCGTGGGATTCAACATTGGCGGCGTGAATACCCCCGCAACCGAGACGCCGATTACGCCGGTGATTGTGGGCGAAGGTCGTGCGGCGATGGATTTTTCGCGGGCACTCTTCGATGAAGGCGTGATGGGAACGGGGATTGCGTTTCCGACAGTGCCGGAAGGGAAGGCACGCATTCGGCTGATTCTGACCAGCGAGCATACGCGCGAACAACTCGACCGCGCGCTTGAGACACTCGAACGCGTTGCCAAACGCATGAACCTTCTATAGGTCCCCGTTCACTGCTCTTCGCTGTAATCCTGAGCGAAACATAAACCTGAATGTCATCCTGAGAGTAGCGGTTTTGGGGCCCCGCAGACGACGTCAGTCGGCTGTGGGGTAGGCGAGCGAAGGATCCGCTTTTGTATTTTCGGTCTCCGTGGAACAGCACGACCCCACGTACAATAACAAACAATGATCGCGCATCTGCGGGGCAAGCTGATCCACAAAGAACCGGGCCAGGCCATTGTTGAGGCCGCTGGCGTGGGATACGACGTTGTCATCTCTGTGCCGACGTTTACGGCGCTGCCGAGCATGGGCGCCGAGGCCTCGCTGCATATCCACACGCAGGTGAGCGAGGACCAGATTGCGCTGTTTGGCTTTCTTGATCGCGAAGAGAAGCGGCTCTTTGAACGGCTGATTACGGTTAGTGGAGTCGGCCCGAAATTGGCCATCAAGATTCTGAGTGGGCTCTCGCCCGAACGCACCGTGCAGGCGATTCGTGCACAGGATCATGCGCAATTGACGCGGATTCCCGGCGTGGGCAAGAAACTCGCTGAGCGGCTGGTTGTGGAACTGAAAGACAAGCTGGAGGACTTCGCCGTTGCGCCTACGCCGAGTTCAGTTGCGGGCCCGGCTGTCGACGACGTGCTTTCGGCGCTGACCAATCTCGGCTATCAAAGGCCTGCAGCCGAGAAGGCGATTGAGCAGTCGGTGGCGAAGGAGAAGGCGCTGGCTGGGGACTTCGATGGGCTGTTCCGCGCGGCGTTAAAGGTAATCAGATAAAGTGGAATGTAGCAACAAATAGACAGAATCGGGTTTCTTACCAATTTAGGGCGACTTCGGACGCCACAGTAATTCCATAAAGACTGTAACCCTCGTTACGACAAGCCCGATCTAACTCTTTAGAGCCCTCCGGAGCCCGATTTCAGAGCGTCAGGCATTCTGTACGGCAAGGAAGGTGTATTTGCGTGTGCTCGTCGCTCTCGTCGGTCTGGGGATTTCCTCCGTTGCGAATGCGCAGCAGGAGCAGATTCCAGACGCGCCGCAGCCCTCCATCACCCTTGCGGCAGATGGCAGATCCGCGCCCGAATTCAGTGAATCTACTTCCACGCCTGATCTCGCCGGAATGCCCGACGCCGCGTTCCCTCTCGCATTCGCGCATGCCGGTCAATCCGGGCGAGACACCACCCAGAGCAACAATCACAAGGGGCCGTCACCCGACGTTCCGGTCGACGCCAACGGCAATCCGATCCCCCTTGACCGTCGACAGCCACAGCGCATCCTCGGCTTCATGCCCAACTTCCGCTCGGTATCCGGCGGGGCTAAACCACCCCCGCCAGGCTGGAAGAACAACTTCATCGTGGCAACTCGCCAGGCCACCGATTATTCCAGTTTCATTTTCCTCGGCCTGACTTCGCTCACGGCCGAAGGCATGAACATGCATCCTGCTCTTGGCAAGGGCATTGGCGGCTTTTATGCATATACCTGGCGAGGGTTTCTCGATAAGACAGACAACACCTATCTCTCGGCATGGCTGCTGCCCAGCCTTCTTCACGAAGACACCCGTTTCTACGCGCTGGGGAACGAACATAGCATCGTCGTCCGCGAACTCTACGTCATCAGCCGGCAGGCGGTCGCGCGTACCTACGGCGGACGGCAGACGCCAAACATTGCCGGTCTCGGCGGCAAGGTCCTCACACAGGTCGTCTCGCGGTATTACTATCCGCCGAGCGCCAGCACGTTTGGCGTGTTGGCCAGCAAGTTTGGCTACTCCGTTATGCGCGATGTCATCTTCTCCTCAATCCGCGAGTTTTATCCCGACATCGCTGCACACTATATTCGCAAGCACCGTGAGAAGATTGCCCGTCAAGCCGCTGCCGGCGCTTCTTCCGCACCCTGATCGAATGGCCTCAACGTTCTTGTCACTGAGGGTAATGGTCCTGCGACGCTGGATCTTTCGATTTCCTCAGGAAATGCGCGGGCCATACATGCAGAGCTTCGCGCGGTCGCCTACACTGACATCCGTATGCCACGTCCATCCAAGACATCCGCTGCAGCACCGGTGCCCTATCTTCGACCGGAGGCCATCACATTCCTCCGCAACCTGGCCAAGCACAATGACCGCGACTGGTTTGCGCCGCGCAAGGTTCAATTTGAGGCGCAACTTAAAGAGCCGATGCTGGCAATTGTCCGCAAGATCAATGATGCGATGATCGATTTCGCGCCGGAACATGTCAGGCCGGCGGAGAAGAGTCTCTTCCGCATTTATCGCGACACGCGATTTAGCCACGACAAGCGACCCTACAAGACGCACGTCGCAGCGTGGTGGTCGCACCAGGGACTCGAAAAGACCTCGGGCGCGGGTTACTACTTCCAGGTCAGTCCCAAGGGCGTGGTGATCGCTGCCGGCGCATACATGCCCGAGAAGGATCAGTTGGCAGCCATCAGAAACTGGCTGCTCGACAATCACGCGGAGTTCCGGAAAATACTGAAGAAGCCGGCCGTCCGTAAAACCTTCAGTGAGTTCGAAGGTGAGGCATTGACCCGGCCGCCCAAGGGCTTTCCTGCGGATCACCCGGGGATGGATTTGATCCGCTGCAAGCAATGGGGGCTGAGCACCACGCTGCCAGTGGGGGCGGCGCAGAGGAAGGATTTTGCGAAGGTGCTGGTGAAACACTTCAGGCTGCTGGCGCCAATGGTAGACGCGTTGAATACGCCGATCGCAGCGGCCGCAGCACCGAAGAGAAAGGTCCTTTTCGGGCTGCATTGAGAGGCTGCTTTGCATGCTGAATCAGCCCGTTTTGCGAGCTCAATCGGCACAAAAGTACTCAAAAACCTGTAAAAACAGGCTATTTAAGACCTAAAAGGCATAAAAACCCAAGAAAATTGTGGAAAACCGAAGTTTTTCCATTGACTTTGGGGCCTCCAAAGCCGCATTGTTACGAACGACAGGGTTCTCGAGGACCCGCATGAATACAGGGGATTTGTGCAACACGTTGCCTCAAAGCGTTTTCGCACCAGGATGAGAAAACGCGACAGGTCGCACTCCCCCATGCGGTCGCTTTAAGGCCTCTTAATTTTGCTGAGGATGCCGAGCGGCGGGACACCAGGCAACAACAACCGAAGGAGAACATCACATGGCAACTGGAATGACCAAGACTGGACTTACCCGGCACATGGCCGAGAAGCTCGAATTGACCAACAAACAAGCGGCCGCTTTCCTTGATCTTCTGGCTGAGACCGCCATCAAGGAAACCAAGAAGAATGGCGTATTCGTAATCCCCGGCATCGGACGCCTCGTCAAGGCAGAGCGCAAGGCGCGCATGGGCCGCAATCCGCAAACTGGCGAAGCCATCAAGATCAAGGCGAAGACCGTTGTGAAGTTCCGCGTGGCCAAGTCCGCCAAGGACACCATCGCGCCGCCGAAGAAGTAGTTTTTCCTGAGGGGTGCTGTACAAGCTGGGGAAGAGTTCGCGCTCTTCCCCTTCTTTATTGTGCTGACTCTTCCGGCCTGACGCGACCGCGGAATTATTTCCGCATACCTTTGTGAGTTGGCACATCGAAAAGGAATGGCGGCTCAGGTGGCGGAAATCTCTCGAACGAGCGCGGCGGTTAGGGGGTCGGTGCTTTCGCTGTTACGGCTTGAAGGGCTTGCAGTAGCCGCGGTGACGGCGGTGTTGTATGCAAAGACGGGCGCGAGCTGGTGGCTCTTTGCGGCACTGTGGTTGACGCCGGACCTGTCGATGCTGGGTTATCTTGCCGGTTCGTGCTGGGGGGCGCGGTGCTACAACGCCGTTCACTCCTACGTTGTGCCGGGAGCCTTGGCTCTAAGTGCTCTGCTGTTGCATGCCAATGTATTGCTGCCGATTGCGTTGATCTGGGTCAATCACATCGGCGTGGATCGGCTGCTGGGATACGGGCTGAAGTACTCAGACGGATTTGGATTCACGCACCTGGGTCTGTTGGGTAAGAGGAGCACTACAGTCCCGGCTCGGAGTTGACCCGCACGCCGGGCAGGAAGGCGCGTGTGATAAGTGATGCCCCAAAAAAGACGAGAATAATGCGGCCGGCAATTTCAAGATCGTAGTTCCGCGAGACGGCCACTACCGCAACAAGCACGCCGATGGGAGTCAGCTCAGCGAGCAACGCGCGAACCCAGTGGGGCTTTGTGCCGGCGGGTGAAGGTGCTCCGCGCAATCGCGGAATGAAGCGGGGCACGGCCTTCAGATAAGCCATATAGGGCTCGCCGAGTTTGACGCTGAGGAACGCTTCTTCGCCGAGCGTGAGGCGAGTGGCGAAGATCGTGATGAGGATTGCGGAAAATGCCGCCCCGGTAGCGGGCATGAGGAATGTCATTGCGATGACCATGCACCAAAGGCCGATGTAGAGCGGGTTGCGCACGTAGCGGTAAGGGCCGTCGGCCATTACTTTGCCGGCCAACATGCTGGCGCTGTTGACGGTGTCTGCGCCGAGATAGGCCGTCCCCCACACGCGAAACAGCGCAGCTTTGGCAGCTATTAACGCGGCGATTATCAATAGCAATGAAGTTGCGACGGAGAACGAAGCGACGCCAGTGCGGCTTAGCTCCAGCGCCAGCCACTCCAGCAACGACATGCGCCGGCCGATGTGCCATCTTTCGATCCATGGCGCCCAGAAGCCGAGAATGATGATGGCGGCATTGATCACCATCCGCAGCCGAAACTCAATTGCACTTGCTCCCATTCCAGGTCCCTCGCGCCGGAGTGTATCATCCGACGCTTCGGGAACTGAGGTCGCTATTCCCATCGCAGCGCAGTCATAGGGTCGATTTTCATGGCAGACCGTGCCGGAATCAGGATGGCCATAAGTGCTACGAGAGCAAGCAATACCGTCACGGCTGCAAAGCTAACCGGGTCGTGCGGACTGACTCCGAAAAGTACACTCTGAAGCACACGCGATAGCGCGAGCGCCGCTACAAGCCCAATCGCTCCGCCCATGACGATCAAACGGAAACCCTCACGCAATACGAGGCGCAGAACGTCAGTGCGCGTGGCGCCGAGAGCCATGCGGATGCCGATCTCCTGCGTGCGCTGCACGGCCATGAACGTAACAACGCCATAAAGGCCAATGATGGCCATAACGAGGCCGATGCAGGCGAAGAAGGTGAGCAGTGCTGTTTCGAACCGCGGCCTATCCGCAAGGCCGCTGACGCGTTCACTTAGCGTTTCGATGTCGACCGGAACGGTTGAGTCGATGGCACTGATTTGCGCGCGAATCCACGACGCCATCGCAGCTGGTGCAACTGTCGTCTTCACTACTAGTGCCGCCGAGTGCGGCTGTTGCCAGTCCTCGGCTTCAGAGCGCCAAAGTTGGTAATACTCCGGTTCATCCTCTTCGCTAAGCCCCGAGTTTTTGACGTTTGCCGCCACACCCTGGACCGTGAACCACGGTCCACCCGGCACCGGCTTCACGCGCTGACCCAACGGATCCTGGCCTGGAAATAATCGCGAGGCTAACGCGCTGCTGATGATCATGAAGTGGTCGCTTGATGTGCGCTGCGCTTCTGTGAAATTGTGTCCGCGCACAACCGGTATATCGAGCGCCTTAAAGTAGTCAGGCGTCACCCAGCGCCAAGCGACCATGCCGCCAGTTCCGCCTGCCATCGGAGGACGTCCCGCTACCTCCATGATGCTGTAGATATGGTCGCGATGGTAGCCGCCCGGCGGCACTGTATCGCTCAGTCCCACCGCTGCCGCTCCCGGCAGCCTGCGCAGCGCCGCTTCCGCATCCAGGAAGAACCGCATCCGCGCCTGCGGCGTTGTAAATGTGTAGCGGTTAAGAGAAATTCTCGCCGTCACCACTCCGGACGTCTGCAGGCCCAAGGGCTGCATCTGCAAGCTGGTGAAGCTGCGCATGAGCAGCGCAGCACCGGCGAGCAGAATCACGCTGGCGGCAATTTGGCCAGTGACCAATATCTTCCGCATTACGGCTCGTGTGCCCGACGGCAGTGCTCGCGCAGCCAGAGCCATAGAGCGTGGCCGGTGCAGAGCAGGGATGATTCCGAACAACAGCCCACACACTAGCGCAAGCACCACAGTGAAGCCTAAGATGCGCCCATCCAACTGTGCGCGGTGGAGAAACGGCAGGCCGAATGGCGCCATGGCGACGAACACGTACAACAGTCCCCTGGCCAGCGCGCATCCCGCCACGGTGCCCGAAACGGAGAGAATTACTGACTCGACCAGCGCCTGGCGAATGAGGCGATTTCGGCTCGCTCCCAGCGCTGAACGCACGGCCAGTTCCCGCTCGCGTGCCGTGGCACGCGTCAACAGCAGGCTTGCCACATTGGCGCAGGCAATCAGCAACACGGCCAACACGGCTCCAAACAAGACCCATGCCGCCTGGCGAGCATCCTGCATCTGCCGCTCCCGTACCGAGCGCACGCGCAGGTGCACCTCACTGCGAAAACGAGCCGGTGCCTGGCTGAGGGCGTAGTTGAACTCGGGCTGCAGTTGCTCCGCTGCCTGCGCCGCAGTGATGCCGGGCTTGAGCCGCGCGAAAGCGTACATCACCCGGTCGGGTTCCACCTTGCTTTCATCGACCGCCTGCGGCACTACCAAATCGGCTTGCTCCAGTGCAGGCATCTCGAAGTCACTGGGCAACACGCCAATCACCCGCACCTGGCTGCCATCGATATCGATCAGCCGGTTCACAACGCCAGGGTCACGATTGAAATGGCTGATCCACAGGCTGTACGAAATCAATGCGACCTTCGGACCATTGGGCCGATCTTCTTCGGGCTTGAAATTGCGGCCGAGGATAGGAGAGATTCCAAGGGTGGGCAAAAAATTGGCGTCCACGCTGGCGCAACTCAGATGTGCCGGGTTGTGTTCCGTCAGATCGCACGCATTCACTCCAGCTTCAGAGGTAAGTGCGGTAAAGGGTCTCTGATGATCGCGCCATTCGTAGTACCACCCACCCAATACGAATTCCTGCGGAATAATCGGAGCGGTAAGCCCCACTGACACCAGCCGATCATCGTGCGCATAAGGCAGCGGCCGAAACAGGATGCGATCGACGACACTGAAGACCGCCGCCGTCGTGCCGATGCCAAGCGCCAGCGTCAGAATCGCCGTGACTGCAAACACCGGATTTCGCCGGAATCCCCGCAAAGCATAGCGAACGTCGCGCAGCACGCTCTCAAGCCAGGGCAGCGTGGCCCGGTCACGATAAGCCTGGCGAGCTTGTTCGGCGCCTCCGAGACGCAGTAGCGCCTGCCGACGAGCTTCGGATTTATTCAGGCCGGATCGAACAGCGTCGTCGATGTGTTGTTCGACGTAGCTCTCGAGTTCCGCGTCAAACTCTTCGGCACTTCGATTCAGGGAGAGGAGCGCACGGAGCCTGATCCATAGCGCACGTATTTTCGGCATTCTAACCTCCTAGTCTGCTCTCAGTGCCTCCATCGGATCGACAGCGGCAGCCCGGCGAGCAGGAATCCACGCGGCCACGAGCGCTACGATCGCCATCAAGAGGGGGACAAGGCTGAACGTTAAGGGATCGAGCGCGCTGACTTCAAACAGAAAGCTGTGCAGAATGCGGCTGAGTGCAACAGCACCCACGAGTCCGATGACGCAGCCGGCTCCGGCGATAAACAAGCTTTGCCGAACGACTCCCAGGACAATCTGCCATCGCTGCGCGCCTAATGCCAGGCGCAGGCCGATTTCGCGCGTACGCCAACTGACGATGTACGAGATAAGACTGTACACTCCCACTGCGCCAATAATGATTGCCAGCCCGCCGAAACCGAGGAGAAGCATTGCCAGAGCGCGCGGCGCAGCAACAGAGTTTGCGACGACTTCATTGAGTGTGCGGATGCGCGTGACGGGAACGAATGAATCAATGCCGGCGACGACGCTGCGCAGACCCGCGGCGGCTTCAGCGGGCGTGGCAGGGCCACGCAGCAGGGCGAAGAGCACCGGCTGAGCGTTGCCTGGCGTGATTGGCAGGTAGAGCTGGTTGCCGTAGTCGTCACCGAGGCTTCCGTCGCGTGTGTTGCGGACGACGCCGACGACCTCGACAGCCTTCTCGGGATACCAGACGGCAGGAATGTCCTCGTCAACGACGTTGAGCATGTGCTTGCCAATGGGATTCTCGTTTGGCCAGAGGTACTGGGCCATGCGCTCGTTGATGACAGCGGCGCGCGTGGTCCCTGACGAGTCCTGCGCGTTGAGCAGACGTCCGCGCACGAGCTTTAGGTCGAGCACGTCGAAGTATTCGGGAGTTACGGTACGGCGCGTAGCAAACATCGCGTTTGATTGCGCGCTGCGCGGATGATTTTCCGCGTCGAAGGTGTAGTTGCTACCTTGCCCAGTGAGCGGCAGTGCATCAGTGAGCGCAGCCTTTTCGACGCCGGGGATGCTGTTCATGCGGTCAGCAAGCGTCGTGTAGAAGGCGCTCCATCTTCCCCCATCTCGGTGCTGGGGCGCAAACCGTGTTTTGTAGTCGTTGGAGTCGAGCGAGATTTCTGCCGAGACGATGCGATCTGTGCGGAAACCGGGATCAACCTCGGAAAGCTTGAAAAGGCTGTGGAGGACAAGGCCGGCAGAGGTAATGACCACGACGGAAAGCGCGATCTGCGTCACGACAAGTGCGGTGGACGCGCCGAAGCTCGAACCCTTGCCCATGAGACCTCGGCTGCCGAGACGCATGGCTTCAAGCAGGTTGAGCGAGGCCATACGGATGGAGGGGATGATGCCGAAGAGGAGGCCGGCAACGACGGATGCTGCGAGCGTAAAGAAGATGTCCGAGGGCTGGAGCGAGATGCTGTCGATGCGTGGCGTGCCGGCCGGGAGCAGACGCACGAAGATACGGAGACTGAAGAACGCGGCAGCGAGGCCGACGACGCCGGCACTAAGGCCGAGTACGACGCTTTCTGAAAGGAACTGCTGAATGAGGCGGCGGCTGGATGCGCCGAGCGCGCCGCGAATGGCGATCTCATGCTCGCGGGATCGGGCGCGGGCGAGCATCATGTTGGCGATGTTTGCGCAGGCGATGAGGAGAATGAGTCCGACAGCGCCAAAGAGAAGCAGCAAACGGGGACGCATGGCTCCGGTTTCGGATTCGAGAAGCGGAACGACCGTCATGTCGGAGGCCCAGGCATCGGGCATCTGCCACGGAAACTGATGCACGAGGATGTTGCGGAGGCGGCGCAACTCAGCTTGCGCCTGGCCGGGCGAGACGCCGGAATTGAGACGGCCAAGGATATGAAGAGCGAAGAAATTCCAGGGGTCGTATGGATCGGCCCGATTGTAGGAGACTGGGATGAGGAAATCGGTGTCGGCGTAGGGGAAGCGCACGCCTGCGGGGAGCACGCCGATGATGCGGCGCGAGACGCCGTCAATGCGGATCGTGCGGCCAAGTGCGGAGGGCGAGCCTGCGAAGCGACGCTGGAAGTAGCCGTAACTGAGAACGACGTCGTGATCCTGGCCGAGGACCTCATCATCTTTCGAGAAGAAATTTCCGAATGCAGGATGGACACCGAGAGTGCCAAGGGCATTGGCTGTGACCGATGCGCCGAAGACCCGTTCGGGTATGTCAGAGCCGGTGACATTAGACTCGATGTCGTCTCCGAATCCGGCGATGGAGGAGAATGCATGGGATTGCTCGCCGAGCGCGCGAATCCAGCCTTTGGGCGAAACGACGAATGTGGTTCCTGTTACGCGCATCAGACGGTTCTGCTGTGCATAAGGCAGCGGTCGCAGCAGGATCGAATCCACCAACGTGTAGATGACTGTGTTTGCGCCGATGCCAAGAGCCAGCGTGAGCACGGCAGTGATGGTGAAGCCCGGCGCCCGGCGCATCTGGCGCACAGCAAAACGAAAGTCCTGCAGAAAGCTCTCGACCGGCGGAAGTGTGGAGCGGTCTCGATAGGCCTGGCGTGTCTGCTCAGCGCCACCCAGCCGAAGTACAGCTTGCCGATGCGCTTCCTCTTTATTCAGGCCAGCGCGCATCGCATCGTCAGCATCCATGGCGATATGGCTTTCCAACTCGGCATCAAACTCGATCGCCTTCTTACGGATGAATACGCCCCGCAGGCGCAACCAAAGTGCTCGCAATTGATTCATGACAAATTCTCCTATTCCGCACGCAGGGCCTGCATGGGGTCGATGGAAGCAGCACGGCGCGCGGGCAGCCAGCATGCGAACAGCGCGATGATTGTGAGAAAGACTGGGACGATGACAAAGGTGAGCGTGTCATGCGGCTGAATGCCATAGAGAAAACCCGATGCCAGCTTCGAAAGCATCCACGCAGCCGGCCAGCCAAGAAGCATGGCAATGCCGGCAAGCACCATTCCCTGGCGGACAACGAGTCGAGCGACCGTACTCGCACGAGCGCCCAGCGCCATGCGGATGCCGATCTCGCGCGTGCGCCGGCTGACCGCATAGCTCATCACGCCGTAGAGGCCAATGGCCGCAAGCACGAGGCCGATGATGCCGAAGACCCCGAAGAGCGTTGCGGCCAGGCGAGGCAGGAAAAACGCGGTGCGCACGTGCTCCTCCATAGTCTCCTCGTTGTAAATGGCGAGGTTGGGATCGAGCGCATAAACCTGGCGACGTACTGGATCCGCGAGTGCCGCCGGGTTACCGGAGGTATGAACGAGAAGCGTATAACCCATCAGCGATGGGTCATCGGTAATGCTCTGATCGAGTGACCGGTAGAGGATAGGCCGCGTGTTCTCGCCAAGCGTACGCGACTTGGCATTACCGACGACGCCGATGATCTCGTAGTTCCAGCGGCCCCCGTTCACATGTTGGCCGATGGGATTTGTGCCCGGGAAGAGCCGGTCAGCAAATGCCTTATTGACGACGGCAACTCTCGGGCCATCGGCAACTTCATTGCCGAAGTCGCGGCCGGAAAGGCGCGGCGTACCCAGCGCATCGAAATAACCGGGCGTGGTCATGTAGAGGTCGGCGTTGGTGAATGTCGCATCTTTGCCGGAATGGCCCGCAACGGTAAATCCGTCACTGCGATTGCCACCTGAGAGAAGCGCAACATCGGTTGTCACTGCCGCGTCGACGCCTGGCAATGCTGAAACACGACGCCTGAGTTCGGAGAGAAACTGGCTGATCTGCTGCGGTGTGTAGCCGTTGAGGCGCGGATCGATGGATAACAAAAGCAGACCTTTGGGGCGGAAGCCAATATCGATGCTCGCTGCACTCTGCAGGCTGCGGAGAAACAGGCCTGTGACCAGCAGAAGCACAAGGGACATGGCAACCTGAGCAACAACAAGAATGTTGCGCAGGCTAAATCTCCTGCCCGGACGCGTGAGAGCCTCTTCACCTTTGAGCGCATTGGAAAGAGCGGGTCGGGCAGCGGTCCAGGCAGGCGCGAGGCCAAGAAGAACGCCACAGAATGCGCTGATCGCGAAGGCATAAAGCAGGGTGCGCCAGTCGATCGCTACGTGCACGTCGAGTGGCACCGGCGCGGGAAGTCGGATAGCCGACAGCGATTGCGTAGAAATGAAGGAGAAGAATGCGCCAAGTAATCCCCCCGCCAGTCCTAGCAGCGTGCTCTCGATGAGCATCTGCCGGCGCAGTCGGGCGCGTGTGGCTCCCAGCGCGAGACGCACTGCCATTTCGCGTTGGCGAGCTGCAGCTTGCGCGAAGAGCAGGTTGGCAACGTTTGCGCCGGCGATCGCGAGCAGGAGAATAACAACGATCGAGAGCGCTGCGAGAAATGTGAGAACAGCAGTCCTTTCGCGTGGCGGAAGTGAACCCGCTTGTTCGAAGACAAATGAGTTGTCTTTGTCGGTCTTGGGATAAGCAAGGGCGAAGCGTTTTCCAAGCGTATTCAGCTCGGCTCCGGCCTCGGCACGAGTAACGCCAGGCTTAAGCCGTGCAACCACGGCCAGCCAATGGAACTCGCGCGAGTCCGCTGGCGGCAGGCTGGGCACAAGCTGTGATGCGATGCCGAGTGGCACCCAGAATTGCGCGTCGAGGATCTGGTCGACACTATGAAACGATGCCGGCGACACGCCAACAACAGTGAATGAACGCCCTGAGATCGTGATGGTTTTGCCGATGATCTGACGATCGCCTGCAAAGCGCCGTTGCCACAACCGCGCGCTGATCACGACGTCAGGCAGGCGATCCTCGCTGCTCGCGAAGCCGCGTCCGAGCACCATCGGGAGTTCAAGCACATCGAAGAAATTCGCGGATACGCCTTGCCCCCAGACGCGTTCTGGTTCGCTGCCGCCACTGAGAGATGCAGGAATCAACTCGTAGTAGGCAGCCACGCCCGAGAACGATTTCGACTGATCGCGAAGATCGTTATAGAGCGGCATGGGAAATGGGTTGCAGCACTGCTCACCGCGCGGCGCGATGTGGAGCGACAACAGCATCGCAGGATCCCCGACCGGTGCTGGCCGCAGGACGAACCGGCTCACCATGGAGAAGATGGTGGCATTGGCGCCGATGCCGAGACCGATGGAGAGCACGGCGATCGCCGTAGCCGCTGGGTGCTTGGCGAGCGTGCGAAGGGCATAGCGCGCATCGCGCAGAGAGGATTCAATCCAGGGCAGGCCGTGGCGCTCGCGTTGTGTTTGCATCACTTGTTCTTTACCGCCGAGTTGGATGATGGCACGTCGGCGCGCTTCATCGCGGGTCAGGCCGGAACGAATTCCGTCGTCAACGTGCATGTCGATGTGCGATTCGAGTTCCACGGAGAAGTCCTGATCGCCGCTGCCGGCGTGCAGCAGACCAGTGAGACGCATCCAAAGTACACGAAGCTTTCGCATCGGATCTCCTATTCGTTACGCAGTGCTTCCATGGGATCGATCGACGCGGCGCGGTGCGCGGGGATCAGGCATGCGATTCCCGACACTGAAAGCAGCAGGACGATTGCACCAACTTCGAGGCTCAATCCGGAACGGAGGCCGTCTTCAACCTGCATGGCGATGTGCGACTCGAGCTCATCGGAGAAGTCGCGGTCAGCATGACCGGGGTGGAGCAAACCGACAAGTCGTATCCAAAGCGCACGAAGTTTTCGCATTGGCTCTCCTATTCAGTTCGCAATGCCTGCATGGGATCGATGGACGCCGCGCGGCGAGCTGGAACAAGCGCGGCAATCAGGCCGCAGACGATTAACAATGCACAAACCAGGACAACGGTGACGGGGTCATGCTCGCTGACTCCGAATAAAAATGACTTGAGGGTCCGTGTTGCAGCCCATGTACACGCGAGGCCAACAAGGATACCTGCGCCGACAAGAACGGCGGCATTCCTCAGAATGAGCAGCAGGACATCGACGCGTTGCGCACCGAGAGCCATGCGGATGCCTACTTCGCGGGTGCGGCGATTGACCGAGTAAGCCATAAGGCCATAAAGGCCCACTAGCGAGAGCAGCAAGGCAATGGCTGCGAAGGCGGTGAGAAGCGAGACCTGAAATCTGCGGCGGGCACTGGCGATGGAGACCAGGTCGCCCATGGTGTGAATGTCGGTGATGGAGAGATTCGGGTCGATGGACTTCAATGTGGCGCGAATTTCGTTGGCGACGGTCGCCGGCGGAATCGCCGAACGAACAGCGATGAACGCGCCGCCAAAATCGTAGCTCGGAGTGTACATCTGCGGCTGCGGGTCCTCTTCAAGACTGGTGTGTCGAATGTCGGCAACAACGCCCACGATGGTATGCCAGTCCGGGTGCTTATTGTCTCCGGCGACTCGGCCTCCGATGGGATTCCGATTTGCGAAATAGGTTCTCGCGAATCTTTCGTTCACAATTGCAGGCCGCGGCCACGCGCCGGAAGCATCGTCGTCGGTGAAGTCGCGGCCGGCGATGAGCGGAGTATTCATGGCGGCAAAATACTGCGGTGTAACCGTCCTGGCTTCGGTTGTCTGGTAATCCTGATTGGCGAATCCATCGATCCAAATTGTTCCAAGGCTCTCGGTCTGGCTTAGAGGCAGATTGCTGACGGCTCCCACTGCATTCACACCGGGAAGTGCACGCACTTTGTCGATGATCGTTTTGAAGTATGCGGCGCGACCGGGTTGTGGCTGGCGATAGCGGTCGCCGAGCGAGACGTTCATACTCAACGTGGATTGCGAGAACCCGGTGTCAACAGTCACAACGTTGATATAGCTGCGGATGAGCAGTCCCGCGCCTGCCAGCAACACAACCACCATGGCTGTTTGGGCGACGATGAGGATGCTTTGCACACGGCTATGCGCGGCGACTCTTCCAGTAACTTCGTGGGTTCTTAGAAAATCGGCGAGGTGCATGCGCGAGACTGCGATTGTCGGGAACACCGAGCTGAATACGCTGGTGAGTATGGATACCGCCAAAGCGACGAGCAGGACGCGCACATCGAGGGTGGATTCGTTGAGGCGCGGAATGTTGCCTGGATCGAGATGCGGCAAAAGACGCAGGAAAAGGAAGGTCAGGACGAGGCCAACAGCTCCGCCTGCGAAGGCAATGAGCAAAGACTCGGTGAGGAGCTGGCGGATCATGCGGCCACGACCTGCGCCAAGCGCTGCGCGCACGCCCAGTTCCCGGGCGCGACCAGTGGCACGTGCGAGCAACAGGTTTGTCGCATTCCCACACGCGATCAAAAGAACGAGCACGACCGTGCTAATCAGCATTTCCATCAGGGGCCGTACTGGGCCGATGGAGATGCCGGTGAAGCTTTCAACCAGCGCGCCCCAATCGCCATACTCGGTGGGATCAAGGCGATCAAATCGAGCCATCGCGGAACTCATCTCGGCCTGCGCCTGCGGGATAGAAACGCCGGGACGCAAACGCGCGAGAGCTACGTTGTTTGCGATACCACGATCCGCCTTCTGCTTCGGAGTTAGAGCAAGCGGGACCCAGATTTTCGTGGATTGAATGTGCGAATCGCCATAAGGGAGATCCGTCTTGAACGGGTATTCGAACTCGGGCGGCATCACGCCGACGATTTGATAGCTTGCACCGTCAAGCTGAAGGGTCTGTTTAAGGACGTCGGCGCGGCCCGCGAACATCGATATCCAGAGGCTATGGCCGATCACGGCGACTTTTGAATGTGAAGGCTGATTGTCTTCAGCGTTGATGGTGCGGCCGAGTTCTGG
>NZ_JBARMD010000494.1:0-4546 GCF_049802275.1 Occallatibacter sp.
TAGAGCTTTGCGGAGATCCAGAGAACCAGCCAGATGCTGAGCACGAGCAGGGCGATGGAAACGGCGAATTGCCATACTGGAGGGATTTGCGAGGCCATGCGCAGGAACATGATGATCGGTGCGGTCGGGGGAAATAACGACCCTGCAACCGCCCAGAGCGAATTCGAGTCATTCATGACCACCACGATCAATGAAAAGCTCAGCCATGTGGGCGCCGCGGCCAGCGGCATGTACATCTGGAGTTCCTGCTCGGTTTCGCAGGATGCCGCAAGACCCGCGAACAACGAGCTGTAGAGCAGGTATCCGAGCACAAAATAAACCGGGAACAACACCGCCTCGGTGACGGAGATGTGCACCGCATATTCCCCTGAAAGTATGGAGGCGGCGAACGGAGTCCCAATGATGATCGCGCCAGCGACCAGCCAGATAGCGATTTGCGTGAGCCCCACGGCGCCGACACCGATGAGTTTGCCTGCCAGCATGTCTGCTGGACGCGTGATTGCAAGCATGACCTCGAAGATGCGCGAGGTTTTTTCCTGGATGATTGACCGGGCCACGTTCATGCCGTAAATCATGGTCGTCATCGACAGCAGAATTGCCATGACGTAGCCCTTCCAGAATGAGGCCGCCGCATTGCTCTTCACGACGCTGCCGTCTTTCTTCACCTGGAAGGTTTGAAGATGCACACCATCGACGAGCTTGTCGGCGGCATTGTGTGGCATTCCGCCTACGGTCAGCTTTGCATCGAGAATGGCGTGGTTGACGGCGTCGTGCAGGCGGCTGCCAGTGATGAAATCGCCGGCGGACTGCGATGTATACGTCGCGCTTGGCGCCTGTCCCGAAGGCGTTTCAACCCACAGGAATCCGTCAATCGTCTTGTTTCGAACTTCGCTGACGAGTGCGTTGCGGTCGGCGCTGGATGCCGGCGACACGATGTCCACCTTGGCCTTTGCGTCCTTGTCTCCTAACAATTGCGACTTGATTTCATTTGCCAGCACCGGATCGTTTGAGGCGACCGCAAGGTGTCTTCCCGATCCAAGGCCGAGATTGGAGAGGTAACCGATTCCGACGACCGCGGCGAAGATGGCAGGCACGCCGAAGGTGGTCATTTTGAATGCGCGGCCGCGCACTTGTTCCAGGTACTCGCGTCTTGCCACCAGCCAGATGTTACGCATCGACTTTGCCTCCAACTGTCTGGATAAAGATTTCCTCGAGCGAAGGCTCGACCATCTCGAAGCGGAAGATCTTTGCGGCGGCAGAAGCTTCGCGCAAGAGCTTTTGAGCGTCGCCGTGTGGTTTAAGCTTGATCTCCGCGTGCCCTGAGAAGTTCTTTGCCTCGGCAATCTCGGAGCTTTTAAGGAAGTCGGCGCTCCCCTCGAATTCGACAATGATGTGATTGCGCTCGTATCGCGACTTGATCTCGCGCACGCGGCCAGTGAGCACCGCCTCACCTTTATCGATAAGGCAGATGGAGTCGCAGAGCTTCTCCACCTGGTCCATGCGATGCGTGGAAAAGACGATGGCTTTGCCCTCGTCCTTCAGTTGCAGCAGTGTCTGCTCCAGCAGCTTGGCATTCACAGGGTCGAGCCCGCTGAAGGGCTCATCCATCACGATGAGGCCGGGATCGTGGAGCAAAGACCCGATGAACTGGATCTTCTGCTGCATGCCTTTTGAAAGCTCTTCGGTCTTTTTGGGAAGGGCTTCGTCGATGTCCAGCCTCTTCGCCCAATCGGTTGCGCGTTTGCGCGCTTCGGCGGCAGCCAGCCCGTGCAACTCGCCGAAAAACACCAGCTGCTCCAGCACCTTCATCTTTTTATAGAGACCGCGCTCCTCGGGCAGGTACCCGACGCGTTCCAGGCTGGCTCGCTCAAACGGCTTGCCAAAGAGACTGATGGATCCCGAATCGGGCAAGGTGATGCCCATCATCATGCGGATGGAACTGGTTTTGCCGGCACCGTTCGGGCCCAGCAATCCAAACATCTGGCCCGCATCAATGGAGAGGCTCAGATCGCGGACCGCAACTTTGGTCTCGTATGCCTTGGTTACCCCTGCGAGTTCAACGACCGGCATTCAGGCTCCTGGATTTCGTTTCTTGCCGCGCCGTAGGGCGGGTCCAACCGAAGCGTTGCTATCTCTATTTTGTCAGCGCTCCTGGTGCTTACGAATTGGAGAATCGCTCGGTTCAACCAAATACAGGCTAATTGTGCTTGTTGTACTCCGGAGGACCCGCGATGACCAGCGCGTCCTTGTCTCCGTAGACGTACCAGCAGCACCAGTCCGTTTCGTGATTCGGCTGATCGAGCGGCGAGATCAGGTCGCGATAGATGACGCGGCCATACATGAAGAGTTTCTCCTCCCACTTTTCCACGCGCTTGAATTGTTCATCGGATGCGCAGTAAGCGCGCACGTCGGCCCGGCGGAAGGGTCGAATGCCGGCGGATTCGCCGGGAAGGAGAATGATGGGTTCAAACGGCGTGGCCGATTTTCCGCTTTCGAAATCGGGTGTTGCTGGAAGCTTCGTCTCATCGGGCGCGACCTTGATGCAGTCGGCCTTGGCCAGGATGCGGGCGGGCGTGCGGCCGCGGTTCGTAGCCATCACTTTGAATCCGTGCTCAACGGTCAAAAAGGGCTCAACCGTAACGACGATCCATGGACGGCCCGAATCGACGATTGCCTGGGAGCTTTCCAGCGCGGCGTTGGCACATTGCAGGGCGGCCTGCGCGGCAGAGACACCAAACTCCGTTTGCCGCTGGATGTTCTTCAGTACTCGCAGCGACAAAATAACGCCGATGTAACCCAGGATGACGAGAACCAGGAGTGCTCCCCAAAGCACGCGGTCATGCCAGGTCCATGGAGCGGGCAGGGCTGGCGAAGGCGCTATGACAATCTGCGGCGGCGAGGGTGCTCCGGATGGATATCCAACCACAGGATCGCTTTGCTGAGCCGGAACGGGCTTTGTGGATAAAGTGCCCGCTCTTGAAACGGGCGCGGGAATGGCCCTTTGCCCGGCCGCCGTTGTTTTCGGAGTGCCGGAGACAGACTGCGGCGCGGATTCGGGATCGGTCTGAGCAAGACTGAGAGCAGGCGATAATCCGAATGCCAGGATCACTAGTAGGAAAGCAAGTCGCCTGAACATTAGAAGAAGAATACAACGCGCCGACGGAAAACCGGCGGTGCTGGAATGAGCTTGAATGCAGAAAGCAAACAGAGATGGGTGGTTAACTCGCTGGGCCTCGGAGTTAGTTTGACTTACTAGCTGGCATTCCATGGTGAATACTCACCAGAAAGTGAAGCCGGGTCACCCGGTTTTGGGGTTGTAGCAAGCTTAGAATTACTGTCGAATCATGGCGAAAGATGAAAGAATAGGCGTACCTGGATTTTTCTTCCCGTGCAAAGCCGCCGACGGCATTACTCCGGTGTATACCCTTTATTGCACAGGGGTACTCCCTACGTGTACTTCCGTGTACACTTCTTTCGATACCCCCAGCGTAACGCATTGAATCCAGCGAGAGTTGACATGCGCGAAATTGGGGGCAGAATGGCTCTTAACCGACAGCCATCTGGATGGGGTACGGAGGAGGAGAAGTTTGCAACATTTGCAACACCCCTATGCCTGGTGGCCGACGCTGGCAGTGCTGGTTGTAGCGACCGTTACTGACATTCGCAGCCGGCGGATTCCAAACTGGCTGGTCTTTCCGTTTTTATTGTCCGGGCTCGTGGTTTCGACGTGGGTCGCGGGGTGGCATGGTCTAGGCGAGAGTCTTGGTGGAATGCTGCTCGGCGGCCTGATTTATGGATTGATGGCGATGATGGGCGGCATGGGCATGGGAGATGTAAAGCTATGCGCCGCAATCGGAGCCTGGATCTGGTGGAAGCAGCTCGTATTCGCATTGGTTTTAATCGGAATTGCCGGCGGAATCATGGCGCTTGCGTGGGCCGTTTTCGGAGGCTTTCTGGGAGAGATGTTTACGGGGGCGGGGGATTTACTTTTTGGCTGGAGGGAGCGCGGTTTGCATGCGCCAGATGACCTCAAGCTTTCCAACCCAAAGGCACGCAAGATGCCTTACGCTCCGGCAATTGCAATTGGTACTCTTATTTCCTTCTTTTCTCATTGAGAAAGGGCTTGAAAAACAACTAGAGTATGCTGACAATGCCCCGAACTCGGTTACTCCGCAGCTCTGGCGAAAGAACTTGGGAGCCTTGAATTTGTGACTGATAACACGCACGACTCTGATCCCCTTGGCGGCAATATACTGTCCATCGCGCTGATCTGCCCCAGCGAGCAGCGCAGGAGGACAATTGCGAGTGCACTGAACAACTCGCATGCCGCGATTGTGCGGGAGTACTCTTCTTATCCCCCGACTCTGAAAGAGATGCCCAGGATGCTGGGCGAGAAGGCGTTCGACGCTGTCATTATCGACCTCGAGTCTGACATTGAATACGCACTGGAACTAGTGGAGTTTGTTGCAGCAAGCACGGCGACCACAGTGATGGTGTACACGTCGCGGCTTGATCCGAATTCGATGGTCCGCTCGATGAGGGCCGG
>NZ_JBARMD010000495.1:0-2635 GCF_049802275.1 Occallatibacter sp.
CCACGCGACGTGCTTTCTCGCCTTCGTCGTCGTAGGTATAGCTGCCGCTGAGCCAGGTGTTGTCGAAGGTGGTCACAGTAGGGTCGTCGGCCACGGAGAGAAATGGCGGGAGGACTTCCTTGTTCAGGTCCTTGGTAAAGGTCTGGCCCTCTTCGTCGCCGCGCTGGCGCTGTCCTTCGAGCCGGTGGCCGAGCACTTCGTGAAAAAAGACGGCAGATGCGCGTCCCGAAAGAATGGCCGGCCCATCGAACGGTTCGGTCACAGGAGCCTTGCGCAATGCTTCGAGGCTCTTGCCGAGCTCGCGCACAGCAGCTTCCATCGATTCCTGAGATGGCAAGCCGTTGGCGGTTTCAGCTTCGAAGGTCTGGGCGCGAAACAGGTCCATGCCGTCATCGGCACGCGTCATGGCAAAAACCACCACGCGTGCCTGCATATGCGGTGCGATTACGCGCGATCCCTCAGAGGAAGCATAGTAGTCGGTCTCGTTCTGCACGGTGAGCATTGCGAGATTCTGGTAGACATCGGGATATTCGCGGAAGACTGCACTCAATGCTTTGACGCGCTGTTCCCACGCAGCACTGTCGACAGCCACCGGCGGCGCTGGCTTCGAGATTGAAACCTGCGGGGCCTCCTGGCTGAAGTCGGGCGAAGTGTCTTCTTCTCTTGCACGCACCTGCGCTTCGGTCTTGACGCGGAGAAAATTATCGAGCGCGCTTCCGTAGCCCGCATTGGTAGCCAGCCAGAGTGTGCGCGCCAAGGCCGCGTGATCGTCGCCCAACGGCAGCTGCATGCTGTTCACGGCGGAAGCCCGATGATTGCCGTGCGTGTTGTCGAGCTTGGGATCGCCGATGCGCATCTGCACGTCCGCGACACGTACATGGTTGCTGGAGCTGTCGGCCAGTGCGCCATATTGCGCTCGAATGGAAACAGAGGTCGCGTCAGCCACTGAGTAGCTGAGGAAGTACGGCGGCAACTGCTTGTCTGCGTCTTTCCGATTTGGTCCGGGCTTGCCCAGCGAAGTGAAGGCGCGCTGCAACTCGCCGGTCATGGTATCGAGGAGAAAAGAAGAATCAGGAGCGGCATCTTTGACCGAGGCACCGGAACTCACGGGATGGCCCGTCGCCGTCTCTTTCTGCGCTGATGCATTGAACCGGGCAAGCGTGAAGAAGAGCAACGTGCCCATCAGCAAACGGATTTTAGCCGGGCTTGCCATTCGTGGCCCCTTGAAAAGAAGGATTTCGGGAGTTCGGTAGTGCCTGTCAGCGAAAAACATCGGTAAACTTGATTGTCTCAAACTCGTGGGTCTCAAAAAGGAAAATCGAATGGCAATTGTCTCGCGTTTTGCGCTAGCAAGTTCAGTCGTCGTTCTTCTCCTTCTCATTTCTTGCAGAGCCGTGGGTCAGGCGAGTGCTGATTCCCAATCCCAGTCAGTCCCGGTTGCCTCCCAGGCCCAACCGCACTCCGAGCAGGCCTATTCCCTCCCTCCAGAAAAGCTTGCCCAGGCTATTGCGCTGAATAAGATCCGCGTCACGCTGGACATTGCCGGATCGCTATGGGGATTGGTCGTGCTCTGGGGGTTGCTCGCTTTCAGATTGGCTGAGCGATTAGACGCCTGGACCCGAGAAACGATGAGACGGCGCTCGACGCAGGGGCTGGCTTTCTTTGCAGTTGTTGTCGTCATCCTTTCGCTGGCCAGTTTGCCGCTCGATGCCATGGGGCATGCGGCCAGTCTGCATTACGGCATCAGCGTTCAGGGTTGGCCAAGCTGGTTCGGCGACCTGGGTAAGGGACTCGGCCTGTCGCTCGTCATCGGTGCTCCCCTTGCGCTCTTCTTCAATTGGATTGTGCGCAAGTCGCAGCGCCGTTACTGGATATGGATCTGGCTGATTTCGCTGCCCCTGGTTTTGTTTTCGGTTTTCATAGAGCCACTGGTGATTGACCCGTTGTTTAACAAGTTTGAACCGCTTGAATCGACGCACGCAGCATTGGTAGGCAAACTGGAAGAGGTCGTCACGCGCACTGGAACCGCCATCCCTCCCAACCGCATGTTCCTGATGAAGGCCAGTGAAAAGAGCAATGGCATCAATGCTTACGTGACGGGCATCGGCTCGAGCAAACGCTTTGTCATGTGGGACACGACCACCGACCGCATGCCCGACGACGAGATCATGTTTATCTTCGGCCACGAAAGCGGCCACTACGTGCTGAATCACATCCCCAAAATGTTGGCCGGGATGATGATCGGGCTATTCTTCGTCTTCTGGGCATGCGCAAGCCTGGGGGAGGGGATGGTGCGCCGTTTCGGCGAGCGGTGGAATATCCGAGGGTTGGCGAGCCGTCCGGGATTTCTGACGCTGTTTTTCGCATTTTCGCTCGCGGGATTCGTGCTGACGCCAGTGGGCAACACGGTCAGCCGCCACTTTGAGCATGAGGCCGACGTATATGGCCAGGAGGCGATTCACGGCCTCGTCCCTGATCCGCAGAAGACGGCAGTCTCGTCGTTCAACCACCTGGGCGAAGCCTGGCTTGACGATCCCAACCCCAACGCATTCGTAGAGTTCTGGTCGTACAGCCACCCCTCTGTACAGCAACGTGCAGAGTTTGCCGAGCACTACGATCCTTGGGCAAACGGTGG